>JADHXS010000021.1 GCA_016782835.1 Phycisphaerae bacterium
GAGATTTGTGGCATCTTATGAATCGAATTATTCGTAAAATCCTGTCGCATACGATTGGTGTGTGTATCAATATAATGCGTAATGTTGAGCCATTAAAGCTCAGGTTACTGGTAAATTAAAACTCGCACAACGCGTTAAACATTAAAAAGCAAATATCAAAATAATTGAAGTCATCGCCGAAGGCGATTCCGCAATTTTACATTTTAATTTTTGATCTTTGAATTATCGTTAATATTCGATCCCTTTACGCGCCCCAATCCCATTGTCGTAGGGGTGTTTGACCAGCCGCATTTCCGTCACCAGATCCGCCATATCAATCAACTCCTCAGACGCGCCCCGCCCGGTCAGGACCAGTTCAACGCTCCGGTCACGATTTTTAATGAGTTGTTTAATATCGTCCATTGATGCCAGATTCTGGTTCAGGCAAAAAACAATTTCATCCAGCACAATCACGTCATAATACCGCTCATGCGCCGCTGTTTCCAATTCCTGAAGGCTGAGGTGAATGGTCTTTCGCACCCGTGCTATTTGCTCGTCATCTTCCATCGACTTGAACATATCCCACGGCTCATCCAGCCAGCGAACCGTCACTCCTTCGCAATGGGCATTCATGAATCCTCGCTCGCCCAGTTCCAGATTAGCGGGTTTGAGGAATTGATAGATGAGGACTTTGGCCCCGTGTCCTGCCGCACGCAGTGCCAGGCCGAAAGCCGCGGTGGTTTTGCCCTTGCCGTTACCGGTATAGATTTGTACGAGTCCTTTCTCAAACATACCGGTACTTTAAACGCTCAGGAATGATTATACAAACAAAAAAAACCCGCTCGCCTCAACAGGCGCACAGGCATTTGTGGTAATCCGAAAAACAGACCATTTTATACGGGCATCGTTAAACGCACATCACATCGTGCTCGATAATCTCCCCGGGCTTAAACGGCAGCGGCTCAGAAAACTGCACCGCCACTCGGCGAACATACGGGCCCAGTTCATCGATGCGGCAGATTCGCCCTTCACGAATAAAATTCGACAGGTCGAAGGAATCGTCGTCCTCGTATTTCGGGACACTAAAACGGGCGGTGATATGGTCGCCATCAGCCGGACAGCGATCCGCATAGCACGTAAACGCCGCTCCACCGCTGGAGACATCCACCATCTGGCCCTGCGTCAGAATATCATCGAAATCTTCCGCAAACCAGATCGGCCAACTGTAACGTAATCTCTTCTCTCGTCTTCGTTCCATTAAGGAATCCATGTTCAAATACCTCCAAAAGCCGGTTTTTCAGCAAATCGCTCAACAACACGCTGTGTGTCGGATGCTTCTTAGGGCAACTTAATCAAAAAACGCATAAAATCTTCCCTGTCATTGTTGAAAATCACGATTTTGCGCCCGTGCGAAATGTCATGCTCGAAATGTGAAACAATCCTTTGTATTTTACAGGCGACCCAAAAACGGCTCAAACTTTAGGTTTGTCCGATAATTTTTTCGAAAAACAGCGATATCAAGACCTGCGGGGCCTGTTTTCTTGTCAAGAATATACCGGCAGAAAGCACGTTTGGCGGAATTTTGCGATTTTCAGCTTGAAATTGGGCCTTAGATTCTCTACAATTTTGCGTTTTCCGCAGGGTATCCCTGCGCAGTGTCTAAGAATGAAGAAAATCAGAAATGTTTGACGCGTTAACCGACAAATTTAATTCCGTCTTCAAGTCGCTTTCGGGCCGCGGGAGAATCACCGAGTCCAATGTCTCAGACGCCATGCGCGAAGTGCGAAAAGCCCTGCTGGAAGCGGACGTCAATTATCAGGTAGCCAAACAGTTCTGCAAAGATGTCAAAGACGCCGCCGTCGGCGCCGAGGTCCTCAAAAGTCTCCATCCCGGCCAAGTCATGGTCAAGATCGTCAATGACGAATTGACCCACCTGATGGGTCCGGTTGACCCGAAAATTTATTATGTTTCGCCCGGCCCCACGATCATTATGTTAGCAGGCCTTCAGGGCTCCGGCAAAACCACAACCGCCGGCAAACTGGCTAAGTATATTAAGGAAAAAAATAACAAGAACCCCCTGCTGGTCGCCGATGACCTTCAGCGTCCTGCGGCAATTGAACAGCTTTGCACGCTCGGTGAGCAGTTGGGAATTGAAGTTTATAAAGAAGACAGCGTCAAAGACGCGGTTAAAGTCGCCAAAAACGCCCTGAAACATGCCAGAAAAAACGGCTTTGATGTCATCGTATTGGATACAGCCGGTCGTTTGCATGTCGATATGGAAATGATGGACGAGATTGCCGCCGTCGCCAAAGCTGTAACGCCGCAGCAGATTTACCTGGTCTGCGACGCAATGACCGGTCAGGACGCAGTCAATTCCGCCAAGGAATTTAACGACCGACTGGAACTGGACGGCGTAATCCTGACCAAGCTGGATGGTGACGCTCGCGGCGGATCGGCCCTGTCGGTCAAAGCCGTCACTGGCAAACCCATTAAATTTATCGGTGTGGGTGAAAAACTCGACAACATTGAGGAATTCCATCCCGACCGCATGGCCAGCCGCATCCTCGGCATGGGCGACGTCGTAACCCTCGTGGAAAAAGCCCAGGAACAGTTCGACGAGGTACAGGCCCAGAAGATGCAGGCCAAAATGGCCAAAGGAACCTTCGGTTTCGATGATTTCCTCAAACAGATGCAGTCGCTCAAAAAGATGGGCGGCATGAGCAGTATGCTGAAACTGCTGCCCGGCATGGGTGCACTCAAAGATATGGATTTTGACGACCGCGAGATTAATAAAATCGAAGGCATCGTCCATTCAATGACGGTTTATGAACGCACCGACCCGGACATTCTCGATTCGTCCCGCCGGCGCCGTATCGCACGCGGCAGCGGACGCGATGTCCAGGATGTCGCCGGATTGGTCAAAACCTTTAAACGCAGCCGGGAAATGATGAAGATGATGGCCGGCGGCGGCAGCGGCGGTCTCGGAGCCTTAAAAAACATGTTCTCCGGTAAAACCGATATGATGAGCACCATGAGCAGTATGAAAAAACAAAAACAGCGCAGCAAGCGAAAACGCGCTCCAAGAAAAAAACGCAGGTGAGCGAAATTTTGACAATTGAAGAGTATTTAAAATCTCTGGAAGCGTTTGTAGACAATGCCTACGGCAGGCAGATTCGACAACAGTTTCAGGGAATCGACGGGGCCAGTGAACTGGCCATGCTCCAATCCCCGTCGCGAGATGAGTATGAACAGTTGTCCCGGGCCGTGGCGATTATGACGATGGCCGAAAAACAAACGGCCCAAACGCTCTCCGATGAACAGATCGAGCGTATCGCCGAAGACGCCGTCATTGATAAAGCCTTACTGGCAATTTTCATCAACGGCTATGCCATAAAAACAGCAAAAAGTAAAAAGTAAATATTAAAATGTAAAGTGACAATGTAAAAATCAAAAAGCGTGAGATTGCATTTGTCATGCCGGACTTGATCCGGTATCCAGATAAAAACAGGCATCGCCGCAGGCGATTCCTTATCTTTGATATTTGATTTTTAATATTTAATTTTAACTTGGTAACGTGTTTTGTGTCTGCATTGGGCAGACACGAAAATTAATTATATGCTTTAACGAAAGGAAAAAACAATGTCAGTCAAAATCAGAATGACCCGGATGGGACGTCGGCATCGTCCGTTCTTCCGTATTAATGCGGTCGAAAGCAAAACGCCGCGGGATGGCCGAATCCTCGAAAAGCTCGGCCAGTACGACCCCCTCGAGAAGGATGCCGACAAGCAGGTCGTCATCAACAAAGAACGGATTGAGTACTGGATCGGTCAGGGTGCCGTGGCAAGCGACACCTGCGCGGAAATCTTCAAAAAGTACGGGATTACCTGTCCGCAATACGAAGAAAAACAACAGCGCCGGGCACGTGCCCGTGTTATCGCGCGTAAACAGGGTAAACCCTTCACTGAAGCGGAAAGAAATGCCATCGTAAAAGCCGCTGAAGCTGCCAAAGCCCAAGCTGACGCTGCCGCCAAAGCCGCTGCAGAGAAGGCCAAGGCTGACGCTGCCGCCAAAGCTGCCGAAGAGAAAGCCAAAGCTGAAGCCGATGCCGCTGCCGCCAAGGCCGCGGAAGAAAAAGCCAACGCCGCTGAAGCTGCGGAAGAAAAAACAGAAGAGTAGAAATAACGACCCATGAGAATCGATGTTCTGACACTGTTCCCGGACATGTTCCAGATGCCGCTGAGCTACTCGATCCTGAAGCGGGCACAGGAACAGAATATCGTTGAGATTGTTCTCTCAAATATTAGAGATTTCGCCACAGACAGTTATCGCAAGGTCGATGACAAGCCCTACGGCGGCGGCCCGGGAATGGTCATGATGCCCGGTCCGGTGTTCGATTGTTTTGAACACATTCGCCCGCAGGCGTCCGAACCGGGACGTGTGATTCTGCTGACGCCTCAGGGCCAGACGCTGACCCAGGAAAAAGCGGTCCAGTTCAGTGCCGAACCCCGGTTGATACTCATCGCCGGTCGGTATGAAGGGTTTGACGAGCGTATCCGCACGGGCCTTGGCGCCGAACAAATATCCATCGGCGATTATGTCTTGAGCGGCGGGGAATTGGCTGCAATGGTACTCATCGACGCTGTGGTCCGGCTGTTGCCGGGGGCGCTGGGAGATGAGACTGGCGCCGCAGACGATTCATTCTGTGATGGGCTGCTGGAATACCCCCAATACACCCGCCCGGAAATGTTTCGGAACATGAAGGTGCCGGATATTTTACTCAGCGGCGACCACGGCAAAATTGCCGCATGGCGAAATGAACAACGGTTGGAACGAACCAAACAATGGCGGCCTGAACTGTATGAAAAATACGTGAAAGGGCAGGCCCAAAATGACAAATAAAAAATAAGTCGTCAAACAGGAGATAGATCCGTGAAAAACGAAATACTCGATTCAGTCGAAAAAAAAAGTCTTCGTAAAGAAGTGCCGCATTTTGAAATCGGCGACATCATCGATGTCCATTGCCGTATTGTAGAAGGTAATAAAACACGTGTCCAGGTCTTCACCGGCACGGTCATCGCCCGCAAAGGTCGCGGCATGAACGAAACCTTTACCGTCCGCCGCATGGTTGGTGACGAAGGTGTCGAACGCGTGTTTCCACTGAATTCGCCGAACATTGTCAATATTCGCCCGATACGCAGCGGTAAAGCCCGACGCGCCAAGCTCTATTTCCTGCGTCAGCGCAGCGGAAAAGGCGTCCGTCTGGCACAGCGTCACAGCAAACACACCGTAACGAAGTAAGGGGCGGGCAATGGTGCTTCTGCCATGGGTACGAAAGCGACTGCTGAAAAACCCCAAACGGCTCGGCCGCTGGGGACAAAACGCCTCGCAAAAGTACCTGTCCCGCAGAGGCTGTAAGACCATCGCCCAAAATTATACCTATAGCGGCGGTGAGTTGGATTTGGTTATGGCCGAGTCGAACGGAACGATTGTGTTTGTTGAAGTCAAGACTCGTCAAAACGAAGATTTTGCTTCGGCCAAAGCGGCCGTAAATTACAAAAAACGACAAAAGATGACTCGAACCGCAAAGCGATTTCTGAGAGAATTCAAAATCTCAGACAGGCCTTTGCGGTTCGATGTTATGACGGTGATTCTCGGAGCCAAAGGCGCCCCCGTCATTCAACATTACCCAAATGCGTTCGTACCATAAAGCAGCAATATGAAAAAATTTCACATCTCAAATAATAACACGGCCCTGCGTCCCGAACTCCCCTTTTTAACAGCCGAGATTCCCGGATTGGGCGGACAGATCAAAACAATCCCCGCCGACTTCGTCGTCGAGGAAATCCCGCGGTATGAATTCGCCGGAACCGGCACACATGTGTACGCCTACATCCAGAAAAAAGGAATGACCACCGCCGAACTCATCGCACGGCTGGGGCAGGCATTGAGGATTCGTAAATTCGACATCGGCTACGCCGGACGAAAAGACGCCAACGCCATTACGCGCCAATGGGTCTCCATCGAACACATCGACCCGGAAAAAATAGAAAATCTCAATTTAGGCGGTATCAAAATCCTCGACACCACCCGGCACGGTAACAAGCTCAAAATCGGCCATCTCAAAGGAAACCGCTTCACCATCCGTATTCGCAACCTCAAGCTGCATCTGGATGAAGCTGAAAAAACCGCTCAACAGGTAATGGACGTCTTGTGCCGCCGGGGCGTTCCGAATTATTTCGGCCGGCAGCGATTCGGTTACCGTTATGACAGCCACATTTTGGGCGAAACGATTATCAAAAATGACATCCGGCAATTCTTTGACGTTTTACTCGGCCGCCCCGATCTGGACCCACAGGAGGAATTTATTGAAGCCCGCCGTCTCTACGAACAGGGAGATTTTGAAGCGGCCTTCTATGCCTGGCATCCGGCCCTTCGCGACCACCGCAAGGCATTGCGTGTCCTCATGAAAAATGGCGGAAAAACCAATAACAAAGCCCTTCGCGCGATGGACGGACGTTTGCTGAGCCTGTTCGTTTCCGCCTGGCAGTCGGATTTGTTTAACGCGGTTCTGGTTAAACGCCTGCCGCAGATGGACACACTGCTCGAAGGCGACATGGCCTATAAACACGAAAACGGCGCCTGCTTCCGCGTTGAAAATCCCGACATCGAACAGCCCCGCTGCCAAACGTTTGACATCAGCCCCACCGGCCCCCTGCTCGGCAAACGGATGACGGAACTAACCGGCCCCGCCGGCGAGATTGAAAACCCCATTCTTGACAACATCGAACTGACGGATGAGGACTACACCCGCCTCAAACGCTTCGGAGCCACCGGCGGACGCCGCCCCCTGCGTTTCCAACCCCAAAATAATGACATCACCACCGGTACAGACGACCACGGCAATTTTCTGCAATTACAATTCGAACTCCCCTCCGGCTGCTACGCAACCGTCCTCCTCCGGGAAATCACCAAACAAGATGAATAACCTGTTTTCGTTACAACAAAACTCGAAAATTGCCTGTTTTCAAGGAAAATCCATAAAATAACCCCCTTTAAAATCCTTCCCTGTAACCTCTTTTCGGAAGTTCGCACTTACCGGGTGATAGAACGTAAAAAACCGTATGCGTAAAGCAGACTTAAAACATTGACTTTTGAAAGGAACGAAACATGAAAATGAGAACACTCACCATCACCCTCATTCTGGCTGCCCTCATCCTGGCGCCTCTGGCTCTGGCTGCTCCTGAAAACGGTGCTCGCGGACGCGGTGCGGGACAAGGTGCCGGCGGCGCCCGAGGCGGATTCGGTCGCGACGGCGGCGACATGGCCCAAATGGTGCTGGGCAGAATGGGCGAAGAACTGAACCTGACCGATGCCCAACGCCAAAGTATTGAGAAAATTACCAAAGATTCAAGAACCGCTGTGCAGGAACAGCGCCAGGCTGTCCAGGATGCCATGCAGGCCCTGAATGACGCCGCTGAAAAAGGTGATGAAGCGGCCATCAAAGCAGCCGGAAAAGCGGCCGGAGACGCCTTAACGAAACAGGCATTACAAAGAGCTGAGATCACGAAAAAGGTCAAAGCCGTTCTGACAAACGAGCAGAAAACGCAGTGGGACGAACTTGTAAAGCAACAGCAGGAACGGATGCAGCAGATGCGCCGACAACAAGGCGCTCAAGGCCAACAAGGTCCTCGCCGACAACAAGGCGCTCAAGGCCAACAAGGTCCTCGCCGACAACGCGGTGCTAACGGTGCAAATGACCAGGATGATGGTAATTAAACCGTGATATTCTGACATCACCCAACAATGGGCCTCGGCCAACAAAGTGTTGCGTCGAGGCCTTTTTTTGCCCTGTAAAGCCCGATAAGTAGTATTGCCGATTAATTTCGGGAAAAAAACCTAAATTTCCTGCTCCGCCTTGTAACCTGCTCCGAATACGGGCCACTTTCAACACGGACGACGTTTTTATTGTGTGTCCTCCTTGAAATAAGCAAAAGTAAATACATAAAGTCTTGTATTCGAAAGCCGAGACCTTTGAAATACGAACTCTTTTCTCTGACAACAAAATATTGATTTCGGAGAGGTTAGGCCGTAAACTGACAAGCATGAAGATCGATGTTTTCAGCCAGCTCATCCAGCGACGGAAACGACGCACTGACGGTGTGGCACAGGCCGCAACGATCGCCGTACCCAAAATATGGGTCGTATGGCTCTCTTTGACAAATAAAGAATCCGGTAAAAAACCCATTCGTTTTGACAAATATGAAGATATTCGTCAATCGCAGCAAGGGGATTCGGACGCCTACCGCAGGCTGATTGAACGGCATCAGGGCCACGTCAGCAAGCTGCTGTGGCGGTTTACCCGGGATAAAAACTGTCACGAAGAATTGGTGCAGGAAACCTTTGTGCAGGCTTATTTTTCATTAGGGACATATAAGTCCCGGGCCCCTTTTGAGCACTGGTTGACTCGTATTGCAACCCGTGTGGGTTACCACTTTTGGAGAGACCAGGCTCGGCATCAGCATGCCGAGATCGTGGGAAGCGATTGGGACAACCTGGCACAATCCGAAACCGAGCAACCGGACCCGCAGGAGGCCGCTGAATTTCTGCATCACCTGTTGGCGCAATTGCCCGCACGGGATCGGCTGGTCCTGACACTGCGTTATCTGGAACAGTGCGATGTGGCCGAAACCGCCCGGCGAACCGGATGGAACCCGACAATGGTCAAAGTTCAGACCCATCGGGCCAAACAAAAACTTAAAAAACTGGCCGAAAAAGCCGATATGGAAATAGAGATATAAAATGAAAAAGATACAGTTTCACAATCTGATCTCGCTGGCACAGCAGGAAACGCCTCCTCGCGTGGATGTGGCCGACAGTGTCCTTGCGACTCTGTCCGGCGTGGCGCAGCAGGTTGCGGCGGAACCCTATCGTGCCTATTTGTGGACAGGCATTGTCTCCGCTGCGGTTGCGGCCTGTATTGTGATTGCCACAGCAGTCACGTTGCAAGGCGGCAGTGATTCTGTCAGCGAGATGATGTCGTATGTCTCCTGGGTAACGCAATGACCTCCAATGTGATCCAACAACCAAAGCCAAGGCCGGTCATTTTCAGCCTGTTGACCCTTTTGTCCGGTATCGTTATCGGCGCCGGTGCAACTTTAATCTTTGTCGGGCCCAAACAAAAAGACACGCCTCCGCCGCTGCCGGAAGAGGTCTCTCGCAGAATGATCGAACATCTGACAAGAGAATTAGCTCTGACAGAGGAGCAACAGGAGAAAATCAAACCCGTCGTCGAAACACACATGCAGATACTTGACGAACTTCGTGACAAAGCACGCCCGGAAATCCGCCAGGAAGTGGATACAATGAATAACGAAATCCTAGCCCTGCTTGATGAGAACCAGCAGCAAATGTGGAAGGACAGTATTGAACGCATGCAGCAGCGCTTCAGAGAATTTCGTCAACGTCGCGGCCCCGGTAACGACGGCCAACGACGCAGAGATGGGGAACGACGCGGCGGGGATAGATTGCGTCGCGGCGACGGCCCTGACAATGACCCCAATTCACCATCGCTTAGAAGGCAGCTTTCCCCGGATGATATGGACCCCGGCATGATGCCGCCTCCTCCGAATGACCCGTTCCGGCCGGACAGGCGCAGACTCCGACGTCCCCGGGATCCGAATCAGCCGCCCCAGGAAGTGCAAATTTAGAACCTATCCGAATAATTCGGATAGTCTTTTAGTCATATTGTCATCTCAAGTTTTCCCTGTATTTTCATCCCGAAATCCCTTATATTCATTCTCAAACAGTTAAACATTTTATTGCGATTCAATATTTGGGATGCCTATGGAAAAAGTCTTTTTAAATGGAAAGATTATCGATGCTGACAAAGCAACCGTATCCGTAACCGACAGCAGTTATCTCTACGGCATTGGTTTGTTTGAAACCATGCGAGCAGTCAACGGAAAAGTTTTTCGCTTGGCCGATCATCTGGCACGGCTCAATCGCAGCGCCGAGGCCCTCTCGATATTCAATAGTTTCTCGGATGAGCAAATCGCCCAGGGTATCGACAAGCTGTTGCAGGTCAATGAAGTTACCGAAGCCCGTCTGCGTCTGGAACTGAGCAACGGCCCCGTTCAGCCAAACGGTACCACTTTGTCAAACCTGCTGATAACGGCTCCCGTTTTTACGCCCTATCCGGCGGGCTATTACGACAGGGGCGTGCGGGTGATTTTGACGGATTTTCGCCAGAGCAGCAAAGACCCGTATGCGGGTCATAAAACCACCTGCTACGGCCCGCGGCTGATGGCACTGCGAAACGCTCATGAGAAACTGGCCGCCGAAGCCTTGTGGTTTACGACCGAAAATGCGCTGGCCGAAGGCTGTATCAGCAATGTCTTTCTCGTCAAAGACGGACAACTTTGTACACCGCCGGTCAATACACCCATCTTGCCGGGTATCGCACGAAAGACCGTCATTGAAATCGCCGAACAGGAAAATATCACTTGCCACGAACAGCCGCTGAGCGTGGACGACCTGTTAAAAGCCGACGAAGTCTTCCTAACCAACGTCGTCATGGAAGTCCTGCCCGTCGTGGCTGTCGAAGCCCACACCGTCGGAGACGGAAAACCGGGAAGCATTGCAAAAAAACTCTCTGAGAAATATAAACGGAGATTAGAGGAATAATACTCTAAAAATGTCCCGAAGGGACTCAATATAATAGCCGGGGGTGAAACCACCGGAAAGAAAGTGCTTCAATTAAAACAAGCCCCAACGGGGCGACACAGAAAAGGAAGCTGTGCAATGTCTTACACGAGTTTAAATTACCACATCGTATTTTCAACAAAACAACGAAAGCCATTTCTTGCAGAAGAACATATCCAAGCCGTCTGTAAATACATCGGCGGTATCCTCCGCAATCAAAAGGGATGCCTGCTCACAGCCAATGGAATGCCTGACCACCTGCATCTGGCCGCATCGCTTCACCCGCAAACCTGCCTTTCGGACTGCCTTCGAGACATCAAAGCAAGTTCATCCCAATGGATACATGAAACGTACCCCAACCTGAAACTGTTTAGCTGGCAAGACGGGTATTCCGCATTTTCTGTTTCGTATTCCGGCATGGATAAGGTTCTCGATTATATCAGAAACCAGCAAACACATCACAAAAAGATAACATTTGAGGAAGAGTTGATTTCTTTGCTGAAAAAGCATAAAATTGAGTATGATCCAAAGTATGTGTTTGGGTAATGACAATATCGCCCCTTTGGGGCTTGCGAGTTTAGAGTGACCCTCATACCGGGGGTTTCACCCCCGGCTACTGTATCATGCTCCTCCGGAGCGAAAAGGGTTTTTAAAACAATGGATAAATTAACATTGTCCCGTAGGGACAAAACATAATAGCCGGGGGTGAAACCCCTGGAAAAGAGACTACGCTATGAATTAGCCCCGAAGGGGCGACATAAACCTCAACAATAAATATGAATAATCAAACAGAAACAACAAAACCAAAAAAAGCAAATACCGGTAAGATCGGCTTTATACTGACTTTTGCTGCGCCGCTCTCTATGGTCGTACCTCTAATTATTATATTCTTAATTCCTTCACCCGTGGCTTTGCTACTGTTTATTGCCCCTCCAGTGCTTTTTTTGCTATCTGTCGTATACTGCACCCACGGTCTTTTCAAAAAAAGAAGTCCAAAACTGGCAACAACTGGACTAATCATCAATGCTTTAATTATTGTCATTCTTTTTTTACTACTCATCGGTCTAACACCGCCGGGAACAATGCCATATCCTTTAAATCTCTATAAATTCAAAAGAACCTGCCCAAAAGCCGCTTTCTGGTTGGATTTTAACAAAGAACATATTGAACGAATCCAAAGTCAATATGCTTTTTTAATTCTCGGAAGTGCAGGAACTATCCACTTCACATCATCACCCAATGCATACACTACTCAACAGGTGATTCAATATGCAGAAGCAAACGGATGGAAGTACCATATATCTATCCCGGCATCAAAATTTCAGGATTTCCTTAATGCCAACGAAGATGACCTGTCTATAGAGGAATTCTTTTTTCGATATAAAATTACCTCAATACGCCCTCTCACAATTTTGATGGAGCCAAATGACAGCGTACTGATTTTTGAAACAGAAAATTATCTTGGGCACCCCAGCTTGGCTGTCTTATCAGAAAAAGGAGACGAGCTAAGGGTATACTATAATAATCAAGCCCGACCAGATCCAGCCGAGGATTTTTCCTTGCCCCAATCATTCTATGAATTTAATGAGAATAATAATGAGGTTGACCATGAAGATTAGTGATATCGCACAAGCCGTTGAGGAAATTGCGCCGTTGGGATTGGCGCAGGGGTGGGATAATGTGGGGCTGTTAATTGGTGACCCGGCCAAGACGATTAAAAATATTCTCATTACTATCGACACGACGATGGCCGTCGTTGAGGAAGCTAAAAAACAAAATGCCGATTTGATTTTGTCGTATCATCCGATTATCTGGGACGGGCTGAAGCGCATCACCGCTGACGGCGAAACGGCGAATGTCTATGAACTCATCCAAGCCGGCATCGGCGTGTTCTCCATCCATACGGCACTGGATGTTGCCGCGGGCGGGGTCAATGATGCACTGGCCGATATTCTCGGTATCGAAAACGCCAAGCCCATCGGCGATTATGTTGCCGACCCGGACGGGCCGCAGTATAAAATCGTCACCTTCGTGCCGGACAACCATATCAATACCGTCGCCGAAGCTCTGTATGCCGCCGGTGCGGGCGCCATCGGCAACTATTCGGAATGCGGGTTCATGCACGAAGGCGTCGGCACGTTCAAGCCGCTGGCCGGAGCCAATCCGACCATCGGCACACAAGGCAAACGCCAGCGCGTCAGCGAAATCCGCCTGGAAACGGTTGTCGCCGCTGACAGCGTCGCCGCCGTCATCGCCGCCCTGCGGCAGTCTCACCCCTATGAAGCTCCGGCGTTTGACGTATTTCAGCATTGTGATGTGGAAAATAAACTCGGGTTAGGCCGGATCGGAATGCTGAAAAAACCGCTTTCCATGGACAAGGCGATTGCCAACATCAAGAAAATCACCGGCTGCAAGGCCATCGGACTCATCGGCCCGGCTAAGCGAACGGTTAAAAAAGCCGCCGTTTGTGCCGGTTCCTGCGGGAAAATCATCAATTCCGTCATTGCCGCCGACTGCGACCTGTACCTGACCGGCGAACTGAAACACCACCAGGCCCTGGCCGCCCAGGAAGCAGGGATGACCTGTATTTGCCTGTCCCACACGGTTTCGGAACGATTTGCACTGAAAAATCTGGCAAAACAATTGAAAAATCGCCTCAAAAACGTCACAATACGCCTCAGTACAAAAGACAAAGACCCATTCATCTGGAAAGAGGTATGATGCAGGAAGAAAAGATCGACATTGAAACAGGCAACCAGGACGAAACCGTCGAAACTGAAGCAACCGAGACGGAAGCGATAATCGAAGAACCGCAGGAGTCCGAATTAACCCCGTCGGAGGCAGACGAAGATGGTAGGGTGGGCCATGCCCACGCGGAACCTGAACCAGTCGAGGTAATGGAAGAAGAAGATGACGACGAACCGGACGACGAGCCTGCTGAAGAGATTGACGAAATCGAGGCGACGCTGGAAACGCTTGTCGAGTCCGTCCTGTTCGCCAGTGATGAACCGCTGAGCCCCAAGCGGCTGGTCGATATCGCTAAGGCCGGTTCGGTCAAGCGTATCCGTCAATGTGTCAAAGCGCTGAATAAAAAATACCGTCACGGCGGTTTTTCCTTCCGTATCGAAAAAATCTCAGGCGGCTACCAGATGATGACGCTGCCTGCCTTCAACCCGTGGATCAGCAAGCTCATCAAAGTGCGTTCCGACAACAAGCTCACCCCCGCCACACTGGAGACGCTGGCTATTGTCGCGTATAAACAACCCATTATCCGCGCCGATGTCGAAGCTATCCGCGGCGTCGCTTCCGGCGAAATCCTGCGAAATCTCATGTATAAGGGACTCGTTAAAATCGTCGGCCGGGCCGAAATTTTAGGCCGCCCCATGCTCTACGGTACAACCAAAAAATTCCTCGACGTCTTCGGACTCAACACCCTCAAAGACCTGCCGAAAATTGAAGAACTCAAAGCCCCAAGCGAGTAAGATTCAAACGCTCCTGCTTCGGTGGTTTCGTGCCAATGCGCGGGATTTGCCGTGGCGGCGTAATCGCACGCCGTATGCCGTCTGGGTCTCTGAAATCATGCTCCAGCAAACGCAGGTCGCTACCGTCATCGATTATTTCAATCGTTTCATGAAACGTTTCCCGACTGTCGAAAAACTGGCCCGCGCCAAACAGGACAGCGTCTTGAAACTATGGGAAGGACTGGGCTATTACAGCCGGGGCAGGAATCTGCACAAAGCCGCTAAAATAATTGTTGCCGATTATGGCGGAAAACTGCCGGACACGCTGGAAGAACTGCAGAAGATTCCCGGCATTGGACGTTACAGTGCCGGGGCCATTGCCAGCATCGCTTTTAACAGGCCCGCCCCGATTCTCGACGGCAATGTCATTCGTGTGCTGTGCCGGATTTTTCGTCTCAAGGGTAATCCCAAAGAAACCGCCACCAAAAACAAACTCTGGCAACTGGCCGACATGCTCGTACATACCAAACACCCCGGCGACTTTAACGAAGCAATGATGGAACTGGGCGCATTGGTTTGTACACCTTCCAATCCCTCGTGTTCATCGTGTCCTTTGAATAAAGTTTGCGCGGCTTTCAAACATAATGAACAGGACAGTCTGCCCGTCAGGCAAAAAAAAACCCGTTTGCCACACTATACCATCGTCGTGGGTATTGTTTACAAAGACAACAAAATCCTCATTGATAAACGCCGGCAGAATGCCCTCTTGGGGGGGTTGTGGGAATTTCCCGGCGGCAAAAAACGAAAAGACGAATCGTTCAAAACCGCCGTTGCCCGTGAAGTCAAGGAGGAAACCGGCATCACCATCGAAGTCGGCAAACGCCTGTGCATCGTCAAACACACCTATTCACACTTTAAGATTACCCTGCACGCCTATGTCTGTGAATATAAAAACGGCGCCGCCAAACCGCTTGCCTGCGACGCGGTTAAATGGATAACACCGAAAAACCTGAAAAAATATCCCTTTCCCGGTGCAAATGTCAAAATCATCCGACAACTTATGAATGCGGTTTAAAACCCGTACACCTTCTTCAACTGTTCTTCGGTCGGCATGGTATCGTACATTTCGCCGCGCGGGCCGACATATCCGCCGGAAGCGGTTTTCGTCAATTTCACCGGTGTCTTGGAACCGTTGCTGTTGGTAATCCAGACTGTTACGGTGTTGGCATCATTCTGTACTGTCTGTGCCTGTGTTTGAACCTGCTGTTCTTTCTTCTTATCGTCCATACTGCCCCAGATATATCCGGCACCGGCACCCACGCCGGCACCAATCATCGTGGCTTTCGTATCACCGCCGATTAGCTGACCGGCACCGGCACCGATTGCCGTACCCCAGGCCGCCTTCGTCTGAGCTTCTGTTTCACAACCGCTGACCATCAAAATCCCGAATCCAACTGCTGCCGTTAATAGAATTGTCGTACAAATCTTCATATCCGTCATCCTTTCCTTTGATTGTTTCGTTCTTGCTTCTATTTCTACCCATTTCGTCAATCATTTGTTCTGACTTGTAAAACAAATCAGAATACTCTATAATCGGCCAAAAAAGACAAAAAACTATGGTAATTCAGGAGTTTTTCAGATGAAACCGGGATTGATTATAACAGGTGCCGCCGGGCGGATGGGAAAACGCATTCTGGCATTGGCCGTCGAACAAAAAGCTTTTAATCTCGTCGGAGCGGTCGATTACGCCGAACATCCGGATTTGGGCAAAGATATCGGCACATTGGCCGGTATCGAGCCGGTGAATGTGGCATTATCCGCTGAATTTCCGGAAACTGCTGATGTCATGATTGATTTCTCCCTGCCCGCAGCCGCGGACGCCTCTATCGACTATTGCGTCAAACATAATGTCGCCCTCATACTGGGCACCACCGGCCTGTCCGAAGACCAATTCGCCAAACTCCAGGAAGCCGGCCAAAAGATTGCCATCATGCAGGCCACGAACATGAGCCTTGGCATGAACCTGCTGTTCGCCACAGTCGGCAAGGTCGCCAAATCGCTCGGCGAAGACTATGACATTGAAATCGTCGAGGCCCATCACCGTTTTAAAAAAGACGCCCCCAGCGGCAGCGCCCTTTCGCTGGCTGAAGCCGTCTGCAAAGAAACCGGCCGGGATTATCCCGGCTGTCTGATGCACGGCCGGGAAGGCAAAGATACCCTCCGCCAAAAAGGCGAAATTGGTATGCACGCCGTCCGCGGCGGCGACATTGTCGGACAACACAGCATCATTTACAGCACACTCGGCGAAACGATCACCATCGAGCATAATGCCCACACACGCGACACGTTTGCAAGAGGAGCCATCCGAGCAGCCCTATGGCTCATTCGCCAAAAACCGGGACTCTACAACATGCTCGACGTGCTTGGATTGAAGGAATAACAGGATGGAGAATCTGAATGCACCTCAGTTCTTCGAAAATGCCGAACCTGACTACCACCTACATAATGAGGAAAGCCACAGCACCATGATGGATCTGGCGAAATCACACAATACCGAACGTGTACACACCCCAAATAAGGGCAACGGGCCGGCCAAAACCAGTAAAGAATACACAACCCATTGAATTAAAAGAACTTATAGACGTGGCTTTGGCGACAAATCAAAATACGGAGAGGGGGGGATTCGCTGCGCGGCGCCTGCGGCGTCAAACCCCCGCAAAAGCTGCTTCGCATCTTTGGGGGTTCTCATCCCGCCCGGGTCACCGAAAAAAAGCGATAGAGCAAAAAAAACAGTTCACCATCGTTTATTGTACAAAAATACGGAGAGGGGGGGATTCGAACCCCCGGTACTCTGACGAGCACACTGGTTTTCGAAACCAGCTCGATCAGCCACTCCGACACCTCTCCGTCAACGTTTACACCCGGAATTCCAACAAAAAAGACCTGTCGAAACAAGAACAGGGCCGTTTTGCGAAAGTGTCAGGTAATGTATCCCTTTATCTCGGAAAAAGCAAGTCAAATACGCCTTTTCGGCTTTTGCTCTCTTCGACGGTCGTTTTTAGATTTACTTTTGAGTCTAATTTGACTAAAATGGTAAACTTTGAAAAAAGAAGTTAAAGAGATTTACCATGAAAAAGGTCCAAATCTATGATACAACATTGCGAGACGGTCTACAGGCCGAAGGCATCAGCTTCTCAGTCGAGGACAAGCTGCTGGTTGCCCAGCGTCTGGACGAATTCGGCATTCACTATATTGAGGGCGGTTTCCCCCTCAGCAACCCCAAAGAGGAGGAATTCTTCCGGCGGGTCAAACAGCTTAATTTGAAAAACGCCAAAATCGCAGCTTTCGGCAGTACACGAAGGGCTGCTAACAAGGTTGAAAATGATCCCTGTATTGCTGCGCTGATGGCCTGCGGCGCTAAAGTCGTCACGCTGGTCGGCAAAACATGGGATATGCATGTGACCGATGTGCTGCGATGCAGTCTGGACGAAAACATCGAGCTTTGTGCTGATTCCGTCGCTTATCTTATCAAAAACGGGCTGGAAGTCATTTTCGATGCAGAACACTTTTTCGACGGGTTTAAAGCCAATTCCGAATATGCCATGAAAGTGCTGCAAGCCGTTGCAGAAGCGGGGGCTCAAACGGCAGTTCTATGCGAAACCAACGGCGGTGCTTTGCCGGATGAGGTTTTCCAAATCACCGAAAAGGTCTGTAAGACATTTCCGGATGTAACGGTGGGAATCCATTGCCATAATGATTCAGATTGTGCCGTTGCCAATAGTCTGGCAGCCGTGCGAGCCGGTGCGCGCCATATCCAGGGAACCGTTAACGGACTGGGAGAGCGAACCGGCAACGCGAACCTGTGTACAATCATCCCTAACCTGTCGTTAAAAATGGGATACGAAACCGTTAGGAGAGAAAACTTAAAAGGCCTCACCGAGCTTTCACGATACGTGTTTGAAATCGCCAACCTGCCGCCGGCGATACACATGCCGTATGTCGGCGAAAGCGCTTTTGCGCATAAGGGCGGTCTGCATATTGATGCATTGCGAAAAAATAAAAAGACCTACGAGCATATCGTGCCGGAATGTGTCGGGAATGAACGGCGATTCCTGATTTCCGAGTTGTCCGGGGCTTCCAATGTACTGGACAAGTTGGAAAAGCGAAAAATGATTACAGATAAAACACTGGCCCGCAAAATTCTTGCCCGGGTACAGGAACTGGAAAACGACGGTTATCAGTTCGAAACCGCTGAAGCCAGTTTTGACCTGCTGATTAAAAAGGAAATGGGCACGTATGAAAAAATGTTTGACCTGCTCAAGTACCATATCGATGTTGAACGCAGTCCTTCCGGCAAGATGGTCACCGAAGCAACGGTCAAACTCCAGGTAGACGGCAAAACCGAACATGTCGTCAGCGAAGGTGACGGCCCGGTTAACGCACTGGACAATGCCCTGCGAAAAGCCCTGGAACCGTTTTATCCGAATATCAAGGATATGAACCTGATTGATTACAAAGTGCGTGTGGTCAATGCCCGGGCCGGTACGGCCGCAAAGGTGCGCGTCATCATCGAAAGCCGCGACTCGGAGGGACTCTGGGGTACGGTCGGCGTCTCGGAAAATATCATTGAGGCAAGCTGGCACGCCTTGGTGGACAGTGTTGAATATAAGCTCCTCAAAGACAAAGGCAAGATATAGCGTCAAAAAGACCGGCCAAATGGCAGGTCTTTTTTTGTGCACCTTGTCCGCCTGCCATCAACAGCAGCAAAAAAGTGATTTTATCTTGACATCACCTCTCCCTTAGAAGTTATAATAACAATTATGAAAGCTTTGTATACGCAAAGAAGTCGTTACATTTCTCACCCACTGTAAGGAGAGTTCACTATGGAAAAGCAAACAGTACGAAAATCCGTCTTGCCCTGGTGGATTGCCGGCCTGCTTCTGGCGGCCGTTCAGATCGCGGCAATAGGTATCAACCAACCTCTGGGCGTTTCAACGCAATTTGTTGTGGCTGATACACAAATCATTAACACCATCAATCCCGAATATGGCCAAAACCATCCGCTTATCGGCAGCGAGAAATACCAAAAGATCGGATATGGCTGGTGGCTGGATATCGGCCTTATCGCCGGGGCCTTTGTCGCTTCTGTTGCAATCGGACGGTGGAAACTCCAATATACAACAGCCTGGTGGAAAACCAATCATGGCCCTTATCCTCTGATGCGATTTTTGGTCTGCTTCATCGGCGGCTTTTTGATTCTTCTGGGATCCCGGTTTGGTCATGGCTGTACCAGCGGCCAATTCGCAAGCGGCTGGGCACAACTTAGTCTGTCGGCAGTTCCTTTTACAATAACCTTTTTTGGCTTTGGGATGCTAACAGCATGGATTTTCTATCCCAAGGCTCCCGTAATCGAATAGAAAAGGAGGCCCCACATGAATTTTCAGCTAAACGGATTTCTCGTCGGATTCTTCTTCGGAGCAGCCCTGTATCTGGGCGGGCTGGCCGACCCGGACAAAATCATCGGCACACTGCGTCTTAAAGACTTTCATGCCATGCGTACCATTGCGGTATTTGTATTGGTCGGGATGCTGGGAACATGGATTCTATCGTTAACCGGACACGCACACTACAGTGTCAAACCGGCCGCTCTTGTTTCCGTCTCACTGGGCGGTGCATTATTGGGAATCGGATTTGGCATGACCGGTTTCTGTCCCGGCACGGGACTGGCTTGTGCCGCCGCCGGACGATTTGACGCACTCGTCAGCATTTTGGGAATGCTTTTAGGAGCGATGACTTACATTATGCTCTACTCCAAACTGGCTGTTCCCATTGAAAAAATCGCCAATTTCGGCAACGTAACGCTGCCGGAAATAACCCATACCTCCCCGGCGCTTTGGGTTCTTCCGATTGTTATCGCCGGGGGTCTTATTTTGGGACTAACTGCTAAAAAGAAATAAACCATTCCTTAGACGATGCCGATATTAAGACATAAAAAAAGGATTCAGTCTTCTGACTGAATCCTTTTGCTTTTTATATTTTTAGGAGGTGGTATTTTTTGCTTATTTCTTTCTGCGAAGCAGAACCAAACTGCCCAGACCCAGCATCGTTAACGTCGCCGGCTCCGGAACAGGTGTCGGCCAGAAACAAATACCAAAGAACTCATTCTCGTTAGCGGTATTGTCAGTGTAAATAACAAAGGTTACACTTTCGCCGTTATTCACGGGATCGTCATAGAAATAAAGATCCAATTGAGTCCCGCCGGTAATGAGGAAGTCTTCAGTATCCATGGTCACACCATTCATTTTCGGATAAATTCCTCCATCGGTTCCAAAAACCACACCTGTACCGTAACTAATGGCAAAATGGAAATCACCCCACGCCTGTGTCCCTGTGTTGTTCGCAGTCAGGGTAAATGTACCCTTCCATGGACTCCCATCTTCATGATTATTTACAATTTGAAAATCTGTTCCCGTCCCCGCAAAATCCTCGGTGGCAGTACCCGGATGCGCCTGAACTGTCGAAAACAGACAAATACTTAGGATTGCCATCAATAAGCTGAATCTTTTCATCCCAACACCTCCGTAAATTTATACAAAATCACCTCTTTTTACATATCTTGAGACAGAAAGCAAATATGCTATCACGCCTACTCCAGACTTATACATTAGTAAAATTATAACCGAATAGTAAGGATTGTCAAGCAGTTTTTTTAGTAAAATTGCCTAATTTTCCATAACTATAGAATAAATAATGAGTTAACTCAATAAAATTTCGCAAAATCCCCCTTTAAAAGAGATCCCCCGTCTGCATGGAATCGTATTTTCAAAAAAAGCAGGATAGTATCAAAAAAGTCCCACCCAGAGATAGCCGATAAAGAGAAAACCTGCCATAATAAACCAAACCGCTGATTTACCGGCTGGATTATGAATTCTAACAAAAGGACCTGTATAAAATGGCAAAACTCGACCCCACGACAATGAAAGATTGGCAGATTGCCGAAGCTGCCGAAGAAAACATGAAACCGCTCTACCAGCTTGCCCGTGATTTGGGGCTGGCATACGGCGAGTTGCTGCCGATGGGCGAAAAGCTGGCCAAGCTGGATTACCAAAAAATTCTTGACCGGCTTCGCTATGCTCCGACCGGCCGATACATCGACGTTACGGCCATTACCCCAACACCGCTTGGCGAGGGTAAAACCACCACCACCATCGGGCTGGTACAGGGACTGGGCAAACTCGGTAAGCGTGTCGTCGGATGTATCCGGCAGCCCAGCAGCGGTCCCACTTTCAACATCAAAGGGTCCGCCGCCGGCGGCGGACTGTCGCAGTGTATCCCGATGGTTCCCTTTTCGATTCGCCTGACCGGCGATGTTGAATGTGTCACCAATGCCCACAACCTGGCGATGGTCGCATTGACCGCCCGGATGCAGCACGAACACAACTACGACGACGAGCGGCTGGCCAAAATCGGTCTCAGACGCCTCAACATCGATCCCGACAATGTCCAAATCAAATGGGCCATTGACTACTGTGCACAGGCCCTGCGAAATATCACTATCGGCAAAGGCGGCAAGATGGACGGACTGGAAATGGAATCCGGCGCGCAGATTTCCGTTTCCAGCGAAGTGATGGCGATTTTAGCCGTAGCCAGAAATCTGCGTGACCTCCGTAAAAGAATGTCAAAGATCGTTGTTGCCTATGATAAAAATGGGAACGAGGTGACTACGGCCGATCTGGAAGTTGACGGCGCCATGACCGCCTGGATGGTCGACGCTTTGAATCCGAATCTGGTGCAGACCATCGAAGGCCAGCCGATTTTAGTCCATGCCGGCCCGTTTGCCAATATCGCCATCGGCCAAAGCAGTATCATTGCTGACCTGGTCGCAACGAAGTTGGCCGACTATGTCATCACTGAAAGCGGCTTCGCCGCGGATATCGGCTTTGAAAAATTCTGGAACCTCAAGTGCCGTATGTCCGGTCTGAAACCTCACGCCGTTGTGATTGTCGCAACAATTCGCGCGCTGAAAATGCACGGCGGCGGGCCTGCGGTTAAGCCCGGTAAACCCCTCGGCGATGAATACACAACAGAAAATCTTGAATTGCTCGAAAAGGGTTGCGAAAACCTCATCGCCCATATCGATATCGTCCGCAAATCCGGCATCCGACCGATTGTCTGCATCAACAAGTTCTACACCGACACCGACGCGGAAGTGACACTCGTCCGCCGCATTGCGGAAGAATACGGCGCTGAAGCGGCGGTTTCAGAGCACTGGCTCAAAGGCGGCGAAGGCGCCATCGAACTGGCCGAAAAAGTCGCCGCCATCGCCCAGGAAGAAAAGGATTTCCAATACCTGTATGATCTGGAAATGCCGCACAAAGAACGCATCGAAAAAATCGCAATGGAAATTTACGGCGCCAATGGAGTAACCTATACGGAAAAAGCCCTGAAAAAAATTAGTCAGATCGATAGCAATCCGAACATGCGAAAACTGGGCACCTGTATGGTCAAGACACACCTGAGTCTTTCACACGATCCGGACTTGAAGGGCCGTCCCACCGGCTGGAAATTGCCGATTCGGGATGTGATGGTGTATGAGGGCGCCGGTTACGTCGTCCCCATCGCCGGAGACATCAAATTGTTGCCCGGCACCGGTTCCGACCCGGCTTACCGACGGATTGATATTGATGTCAAAACCGGAAAAGTCACCGGAATGTTCTGATTATTCTTGTCAAGTCCGCCCGAATTATTACAATGAGGTCTTGGTTTTATTTTCAATGTTCTGAATCTTGAGTTCCGGAGTAAGAATGACTGCACAAATTATCGATGGAAAACAAGTGGCCGCCGAGATGCGGGCCGAACTGAAAGAAAAAGTCGCCAAACTGAAGACCCAAAACATTGTGCCCGGCCTGGCAGTCGTGCTGGTCGGTGAAGACCCTGCGTCTCAATCCTATGTCACCGCTAAAGAAAAAGCCTGTGAAGAAATCGGCATTTACAGCAATGACAATCGTCTGCCTGCCGAAACCAGCGAAGAAGACCTGCTGGCACTGGTGGATAAGCTGAACAAGGATCCAAAAATTCACGGCATTCTGGTTCAACTGCCGCTGCCCAAACACATCAACGAAGACAAGGTGTTATTGGCTATCGACCCGGCCAAAGATGTAGATGGTTTTCATCCGGCCAATGTCGGTAAAATGGTCGTCGGCCAGGACGCGTTTTTGCCCTGCACGCCGCACGGCATCATTCAGTTGCTGATTCGCAGCAAGGTCAAACTGGAGGGTGCCGAAGTGGTGATCGTCGGCCGTAGCAACATTGTCGGCAAACCCATCGCCAACATGCTCATCCAGAAAGCCCCTACCGGCAATGCCACCGTTACGGTCTGTCACACACGCACCAAAAACATGGCCGAACATGTGAAGCGCGCCGATATTATCATCGCCGCCGCAGGACGTCCCAACACCATCACCGCCGATATGGTCAAAGACGGCGCAGTGGTAATTGATGTCGGTGTCAACCGCGTTGAAGACGCAACCAAAAAACGCGGCTACCGGCTGGTCGGCGATGTGGATTTTGAAGCAGTCAAGGAAAAGGCGAGCCTGATTACCCCTGTCCCCGGCGGTGTCGGCCCCATGACCATCACCATGCTGCTGTACAATACCGTCCGGTCCGCGGAAAAAACGCTTAATTCGTAGCCTCTATTGAATCCGGAGCAGTCTGCAAATCCAGCAGGGCCTGAACCTTTTCTTCGATGGGAGTTCCCGGGCTGTCCAGTGAGGTCATGATTACGAACTTGCAGACATCCGTCATGGTAATATGCGCAAACTCCCGGGCGTTTTTACCGGAAACGTATTTTTGAACAAACGCTTTCTGTGATAACGGCAGTATCGTAAAAAGCAGCATCAAAAATCCCCAGAATATATAGCCCGTCAAAAAACCAACAACCGCCGAAGCGGCACTATCAAACAGCGTCCCAAAATACATGGCCTTATCACCTTGAAAAAAACGGAGGCTCAGCCAGTGAAGTCCCGCGAAAACAGAGACAACGATTACAACCAAACAGCCTACGGCATAATAAGTTGAACCCGACAATCCGGGACTAAAATGAAGAATCCCCGGAACAGAGGCGATTGCGATATAGATCGCCACCGACAGATTAAACAGAATCGAAATCATAAAGAACAATCCCTTATGGATCCCCAGCCAAACAAACGCGATAATCGAAATAATAAAAAACATTGTCTTACTCCAGCGACGAACTAATCCGTTTGACTTCTTCCAGCGACGTAATCCCCGCCAACGCTTTTCGCATTCCGACGCGTCGCAGGAAATGATAAAAACGGTCTCTGCCCTCACAGACCATCGTTTCAGCGGAACATTCCGGAGCCGTATATTTACGAACAAGTGTTCCATCGACTTTCAGCGTTTCAACCAGCCATCCCTGTCCCTGATAGCCGGTCTGATCGCATCGTTTACATCCGCCGGGGGCATAAACCTTTCGAAAATTCAGACTTCGTTCATTGAGGTATTCACGCTGGAAATCACTCAGAGAAGCCCGTTTTCGGCAATGGCGACACAGCCGATGAATCTGCCTGAACGCCAGCAATAGTTTCACATCCGGCAAAAACTGCGATAATTTCAAATCCCAACGCATCAGCCGAACCAATCCCTCTTCCGAACTTTCGGCATGAATCCCCGCGATGACCAGTGCCCCGTTTTGAGCGGCCTGGACAGCAGCCTTGGCTGTCTCAGCATTTTCAATTCGATCCACACAAATAACCTCAGCAGAAGAAAGCATTGCCGCTTTAATCGTCTGTTCAAAGGTCATTCCCAGCGACCAGTCAACTTCGACCTGTGTCACACCGTCCAAAAGTTTATCAGAAAACGTCTGGAGCAAGAACCGAGACCGCTCTTTCACTGCCGGCTGATTCAATAACGAATACAGCAATTCAACCATCCCGTTATTTCGCGGTGCCATAACCAGAATCAATCCCGATGACCCAGACAGGGTTTGTGAGACGAGCTGAACCTGCGAATCGGATAATCCGAAACGATCCATTGAATCGGTCTCCTGCATCGACTCAATAATCCGGACAGACAACTTATATCCCCCCAGCGCGGGGATACTGACAACGCGCAGACAATATTTCCGGTCGCCAACCTCTACAAAAAACGAACCCACACGAGAGATGGTCTGCGATTCAGCGGCTATCTCGGCTAAAAGATGAAAATCCCGGATAAGCTGCACCCCCTGCGGCCGGTCCAGTTCCAGAAACAGCCGCTGCATCTGACCCTTGTGTATATGCACCTTGACACACTCGCTGCCGACCGAGTCAACCGTTAATCCCTTCGCCCGATGACCGATCGCTTCCCGCAGGAGGTTCTGAATGTTCCATTCCCGGAGAGGTTTCGATTCGGTTGGATGGTCCCGGGCAAGGTCACCCTCTGTTTCTACAGAATCCAATAGTTCTGCTTCAGGCCCTAACGGCTCCTCTTCGACATCCTTGTGCCGGATAACCCCCTCTTCTTTGGTCAGATCAATAAAGGCCGGAGGCTTTACGTCTTCCTCCCAGTCGTATTCAGATTCTTCGGCCTGTTTTTGAGGTTTCCCCCGCTTCAGTTCGGAAAGCTCAAGCCCCGAAAAAGTCATTACCTTAAAGGGAACAGGCGAATTCTCGGACACGACATCCACAAGCGGCCGTTCTTTTTGAATCAGGCTGTCCAGAACATAAAAAAACAACTGCCTGCCGGATAAACTGCCATCATTCAGTTTTTGAACGGTATCAACAATGAAAAGCAAGACCAACAGGAATGGGCCGACAAACAGTGCCGCAAAACAAGCCGGCACGCGATAGGATTTCTCAACCAGCGTGCTTGTGTGGGTGCGTCTGACCGAATACAGACATAGATAAAACCATCCGATCAGACCCAGTGTATTTGTAAGGTCAAACGGCAAAAAAGATTGTAAAATCAATCCTTCCATAAACCCCCAATATTCATCTTTCAGGTAATTATATATCCGACAGTATTTATAGACAGGCTAATTGGAACAGGCAACAAAAATCTTACCTATTCAAAAAAGTTTTTTTTAGGGATTTCCGGAGCCACATCTAAAGAGGGAATTCCATCTTGAAGAAGATCATTATCCGGTTGAAGTGTTTCTTCGCCAAGTGTTAGTAAATGATTGATCGACTCTTCCGAATTGCCCTCGAAACAATGCAGCGAGTACCACCCCAGAAAATTGCACACTTTGCGAATACCCGGCACGGACAGTTTCTCTAAATTTTGACGCACACAAAACTTTTCA
>JADHXS010000022.1 GCA_016782835.1 Phycisphaerae bacterium
GTGAAGCCTGAAAGGATGATCTCGGAGAAAAAGACCTGTGAGTAGAGCGAAATTCACTCAACAAAGCTAATGGGATTTAGAGCACAAAACAATCTGGCACAAAGAGACGCTTTTAAGAGCTCTTGGAATCGAACTAAATTCGCCTATGATGCTTTAAGTAGAAGAATCAGAGTGGTTGATGAAGTTACTGAGGACGAAACCTACTATTATTACTCTGATAATTGGCAAGTCTTAGCTGAGCACGACGGCACATCCTTCACCAATCAGTATATCTATGGAAATTACATAGATGAAGTGCTTGTCATGGATGATGGAGCAAATGATTATTTCTATCTCCACGATCACCTCTACTCGCCTGTTGCTTTGACCGATTCGGCCGGTGCGGTTGTTGAACGTTATGAATATGATGCCTAAAGATGTAAAGCTTGATGCTGGTGAATTTAAAGAGTGGATGCAATTGACGAGTGGAACGATAAAAACAACTGATGGAGAAAAAACATTAAAAGAGTTGGGACAGAATGACAAAATTTGTCCAATGCAAAGGGTTACAGTGCCAAATACGTTTGGGATTGTTATTGGGCAAATGACCCGATTACAATATTTATTTCTTGGAGCATCGGCAGATCGTGTTACGATTGCTCTAGGAAAAAGAGGGTTCGCCATAGAATATTATGATTATCAAAGGAACACGATAGATTCTTCTGATATTGGAAATCTATCAAAAAGAAATTGGTGGGGTTTTGGGTTGTTTGGACATGGACAAACCCCCCTTTTGGGAGCCGATGGTGCTTTCGCAATCCAAGGCCATCCCGCTTTGTTGAATTTCATTGGGTGGGAAGCGACCGATCTTCTTTTGCCAGCGCATTTTGTGGGCACCAATGATCATAATTTTAAGTACGGTGGCTTTATAGGTGCATTTTGTTGGTCTGGTTTTGGGGGATGGAGAGATATAACTTATGGTAAAGCGTATACAGTTGGAGAACCGTATATTGCAACAGAAGGACCACTTCAGTTCCGTGTCGGCACATGGGATGGTCTAGTAGCAGAGATGACAGGAGTAAAATAAAATGTTAAATGGGAAAAAAACAATAAACATTCTTATTGTAATTTTTATTGTCATTGTGATACTGATGATGTGTCCTATCTCTTGCTCACCAACTTATGAAGCTCTTGAGAAAGCGGAATTTACAAGGGTCGAGTTTTTGTCGCAAGAAATAGAACAATATATGGAGAAGAACAAACAATTACCACAAAATTTCGAGGAGGTGGCAAAGTCTTCAAATTTTGAAAACCATATAAGAAATTTGTTGGGCAACGATAAAGATAGTTTGTCTGATATATCTATCAAAAATTATATGGGCAAAAACAGGACATTGGAAATTGTAGCTTCTTGGAAAGCCGATGAAAATAGTACTCTTGTCTGGGCCAGAACTAAAGATGGGAATGTAATTAGGTTACGTCAAGAAGTTTTAGAAGGAGAATCAGAATAAGAGATTTTAAAATGACTGATCAACTCAAAAATACATCTGGAGGATGATTCGGCTAATTTGCATCGTCTGTAATAGCTCAGCAGATTGTCGGCCGTTAAAATAGGTGAGCTATAGCGGATGCGGCGGTGAATTCGAGTAGAATTTGACAAGATGTTTTGCTGAAATGTCTGCGAAAAAGTGCGGCTCGAAAGATCAGAACTGCAAAAATTCAAAGCAGAAGCATAGCGTGTCTGCTTTTCAAAAAAAACGCTCTTTGAAAAGTAAAAACCGCCTTGCCGGAGGCCGCAATTCGATGTGTCTCACAGACACGGGTGTGACATCCTCAAAAGCGCTTTGCTGTTTCGTGTGTTAGTTCCACAAAAGAAAGTACACATCGAACCGAAGGCAATATTCCAATTTTTATTTTATGATAATCTGGGGCGGTTGACGGATATTACGGCCGGGTCGGCGGTGGATTTCCATTATGATTATGTCGCCGACGAGAACAATATCTGGAAAAAACGGTTTGACCATCGCTCCGGCACGCCGTATAATGCCTACAGTTATGATGCTATTGACCGGGTTACGGGGATAACCTATCTGGACAGCGATACGGAAAGCTTTGTGATGGACGATTTGGGCAACAGGGCGGGCGAACAGAGCCTACGCGATGA
Organism: Phycisphaerae bacterium; assembly: GCA_016782835.1. Taxonomy (GTDB): domain Bacteria; phylum Planctomycetota; class Phycisphaerae; order Sedimentisphaerales; family Anaerohalosphaeraceae; genus 4572-13. Next base: position 2,144 of record JADHXS010000022.1, read on the forward strand.
CGGCACAGTCAATTTTGCCGTCGATACCGAGACCAACCGCTACACGTCTGTCGGCGGCAATTCACTGGCCTATGACGCCGCGGGTAATCTCACCACCGACAAGGATGGGTATCAATTTACGTATGATTATGAGAATCGCATCACAAAGATTGAGGACGACCAGCAGGCCCTGATTGCTGAGTTTGATTATGACACGCAGGGCCGGCGTGTGAGAGTCTATGATGCGGTTGCCGGTTCTACAGCTTACTACTACTATTCGGACAATTGGCAGGTGCTGGCCGAATACGACAATTCCAATAACTTACAGGCTTATTATGTCTTCGGCAATTACATTGATGAAGCTCTGCTGATGCATCGCAGTTCGGCGGATAAATATTACCTACATGACCACCTTTATAGTCCGGTTGCTCTGACCGATTCGGCCGGTGCTATTGTTGAACGCTATGAGTATGATGCGTATGGTAAAGCGACCGTCTGGGATTCAACTTTACAAAACGTACGCACATCAACAAATTACGGCAATCACATCCTCTTTACCGGGAGAAACTAAAGGGGTCAGACCCCTTTTTTGGTTGACAGGGGTGTTTATGAGGCTATAATTGCAGATTATGCCACGACAAAAACGCATTGCGAAGGGAAATCTTGTTTATCACGTTTTGAACCGCGCCAACGGTCGTCTGCGTATTTTCAAAAGGGATGAAGATTTCGCCGCGTTTGAGCAAATTCTTTCCGAGGCCGCCGAGCGGTTTGACATGCGTATCTGTGGCTACTGTATCATGGGCAATCACTGGCACCTTGTTTTGTGGCCGCGGGCCGATGGCGACCTGTCGGCGTTTATGAAGTGGCTGACCGTGACCCATTCAACGCGCTGGCACGTCGCCCACAAAACCGTCGGTATCGGGCACCTGTATCAGGGCCGCTTCAAAAGTTTTCCCGTTCAGGACAGTGTGTATTATCTGACGCTGATGAAATATGTCGAGTCCAATCCGCTGCGGGCCAGGTTCGTACGCCGCAGCGCCGATTGGCCGTGGTCCAGTCTGGCGATTCGCTGTGGTGCGGAAAGTCCGCTGGCGCTGAGTGATGGGCCGGTCGCATTGCCCCGGCGGTGGAAAATACTCGTGGATGGATTTGCGGATGAACCGACCGAACAGATCGAAACCTGTCTGCAACGTGGCAGACCATTTGGCGAGGAGAAATGGATTGTCAAAATGGCAAAAGAATTGGCCTTGCAGTCGTCGTTGAACCCCAGAGGACGACCCAAAAAAGAACAAAATACCGAAAAAGGGGTCTGACCCCTTTAGTTTCTCCCTTTAGTTTGACCCCTTTAGTTTGACCCCTTTAGTTTCTCCCCTTTAGTTTCTCCTCCAGCAACGTGTTCTTGATGCCCAAAAAGAGCAGCTTAAAATGATTCGTGATATAGAAAAGTCCAAAGATGGTATCTTTAGGGAAATGAAACTAGATCCCATGTTTGACGCTCAAAAGAAACATCTTGAAGCCGAGACGGATGGTCATACTAAACAAGATATATATGATCGTTGTAAAGATTTGAATGATCTTTGCGGCTATACAACTATTTACCGTCCATTGTCGCAAGATGTACATCCTAATCTGATTAGGGTTTGGAACCGTTACTTTCCAGTGAATGATGATGGTTCCTTGAAAATGCTGTCGCCGGATCTAGCAGAGGAATATTCACTTAGCGAGACTTGCCTTTTGTCGTTGGAGGATTGGATTGGCAGGGCATGCCTTGTGTCGGAGGTACTTATAAATTCAACCCGAAGAATCCATCAATTCGACTCTACTCTAACCGATGAGATTGATAAAAGACTATCCGAATTCAAGGATGAAATCTTAAAAGTCCTAAACGGATCGGATCTTGAAAAAACTTCGTGAACCTGAGAGCCTTCAAGGAAAACTAAAGGGGGCAGACGATTCAATTGATCATTGAATACTACTCGCTTCATAACTGTCGCGGCTCTGAGGGACAACCCCCTCCCCCAGCCCAGCGCTGGGCTGGGTACTGGCCCTTGGCAGGGGGAGAGTTTTGGGAAAAGAATTGCTTTTGGATAGACAATTGGAGTATAATTCGCGTTATGGAAATACGTGATGCGACAGTTAAAGACGTACAGGCGATTCACCGGCTGATTAACAGCTATGCGGAGGTGGACCGGATGCTGTACGCGTCGGTGTCGGATATTTATGAGCGGCTGCTGACATTCACGGTGGCCGAGAATAACGGCTCGGTCATCGGCTGCTGTGCGATGCAGGTGTTGTGGGAGAACCTGGCGGAAATCAAGTCTTTGGCCGTCGATGAGGGCTGGTTCGGCAAAGGGACGGGCAAGGCACTGGTGGCCGGGTGTATGGACAAAGCTCGCGGCTTAGGACTTAAAAAGGTGTTCACGCTGACGATGGAGCCGGGGTTTTTCGAAAAACTCGGCTTTGTGCGGGTGGATACGGAAAAACTGCCGATGAAGGTCTGGAGCGATTGTACCAACTGTCCCAAACAGGACCACTGCGATGAAATCGCTCTCGAATGCACTTTATAGGTGCATTCGGAATGTAAAAATCAAATATCAAAAATTAAACAGCAAAAATGTGGAGTCCCGACCTTGTCGGGATGTTTTTTTAATAGATTCTTCGCTGCGCTCAGAATGACAGTTGGTGCGGGAATGACATTTTCATAGATTCGGCGAGGCTTTTTTTTATGCTGGATTCCCGCCTTCGCGGGAATGACAATGGGTGCGGGAATGACATTTTTGATTTGATTATCCAACCTGGCGGCGCTGGAATGAGGCGATAGCGATGGCAAGGATGCCGGCAATGTAGAGGACGGTATAGCTTGCGGCGAGCAATAGATACTTAGCCGGAATGGTTCCCGTCTCGTAAATGGCATCGCTGACCCAGAATAACTGGAGATTCGGGGTCAGGATAGAGCCGATTTTGGCCCACAGATGCTGGTCGGCGAAGCGTCCGAAGACCCAATCGCTAATCAAACCCAATAAAAATACTGCAACGCAACAAGTCAGGGTGAGCACCTCGTTAATCCGTGTGGAAAACAGCACCGCCAGGGCGACAAGCAGATAGACCGCGAAAAGCAGCAGTATTGAGGCGATGATGTCAAACGCCTGGAATTGATTGTTTGCGGGGTTGAATGTCCATTCCCTGTCTATGAAAACAAGGAAAATGATACCGAATCCGAAGAATAACGTTGCTAAAAGTACGCCTGTGGCGGCAAAATTCCAGTCATAAACATAGTTTAGAAAAGCAGTTATGGTAAGTGTCGCCAGTATGGCACTGCCGGCGGCGACGATGACCGTCCAGTCTATTTCGTCACTGGCGGTTTCCAGTACGCCGTGGCGGGTTACCATCAAAAAGGCCATTGTTATCAGGATGTGGGCAATGGTGACGGCGGCGATGATGCCGAAAAACTTGCCCAGTACGAAAACCGGGCGGCTGATGGGCTTGGACAGCACGGTGGTGATGGTTCCGGTCTCGATTTCCTCGGTTATCGCCCCGGTCGAGGCAAAAACAGCAATGAACAAACCGGCCAGAAACAGCGTAGAAAGGCCTAACTCACGGAGCATTTTGATGTCTTCGTCTAAGGTATACATGCTGATGGACGGCACCATGAGCATTAAAAATAGCGCAAAGATGATGATGACCACAAAGATCGGCTGACGCAGTGTCTCGATGAATGTATTTTTGGCAACGGAATAGAATCGTACGAACAAGGTTTTTTCCTCAAAAAAGGACTACACGATTGTCTGCAAACATGGTATTATCTTACGCGATATTCATATTTTGTAAAGTCGAACGTTGCTTTTTGTTTCGAAATTATTATAGTCTTTACACTTTTGGCGACCCTAAAGTTCGTTTGTATAAATTAAAAGCAGGAAATTAAGATGAATGTATCATCCCGCAAGGCCGAAACGGTCTCGTTAATCGCTTTAATCCTGAGTCTCGTCTTTTTTGCCTTTACACTTTTTTTTGGCGCCTATATCGGGGTTATCGCGATGTATCTGCTGAGCTGGCAGTTTCTGGCCAGCTCGCTTGTCTGGCTGATGCTGCTGATTCAGTTTCATCAGCACTGTCTGGCGGAACAGGAAAAGCTGGACATGACGCAGTTGTCCAAGTCGGAATCGCAGGAAACCATCTTTTCGTCGGGGGCTGACCGGCTGGCGTTGATGGCCGTTCATCAGAAGCGGCTGCAATTTCTGGAGAAATGGGTCGTCCCTATTGCGTCGATTGTGATCGCGGTTTACGAAATCACGATCGGGCTGTTGTTATTTAAAAAGGTTATAGATCCCGTTAAAGCGGCACTCTGGATTTACCGAGAGCCGCTGCTGGGCATGTTTTTAATGATTATCGTTTCTTTTGTGTGTTTCCTGTTCAGCCGGTATGCGACCGGCATGAGCAGTCAGAAGGAATGGAAGCCACTGCGTGCCGGGGGCAGTTATTTACTGCTGGCGGCTGTTCTATCGATCCTGCTGGCGACGGCTTTGGCGCTGGCCCATTTCAAACACGCCCAGGGGCTGACAATTCTGGCGTATGTTCTGCCGTGGTTTCTGGTCGTTCTGGGTGTCGAGATATTGCTCAACAGCATTTTGGATATTTATCGTCCGCGTGTTACCGGCCAATACAATCGGGCTTCTTTTGACAGTCGGATTCTGGGCGTATTTAACGAACCGGGCGGCATCCTGCATACCGTTGCTCACACGATGGACTATCAATTCGGTTTCAAAGTTTCTCAGACGTGGTTTTATAAACTACTTGAAAAAGCCATTATCCCGCTGGTTTTGTTTGGGGTTCTGGTGTTATATCTGCTGAGTTCGGTGATTGTTGTCGGGCCGGGACAGGCGGCGGTGATTGAATATTTCGGAACGCCGGTGCGGGATGAAGGTCCGGGGCTTCGTTTTAAATGGCCCTGGCCGATTGAAGTGGCCTATCTGTATCCGACGAAGGAAATTCAGCAGTTATCCATCGGATACAAAGAAGGCGAAGAGGATAAACAGAAAAAATTCTTTTTCTGGGGTGAGAAACATTACGAGGAAGAATACAACCTGCTGGTTGCCGTTGATACGAAAGGCCAGCAGGACGAAAAAGGTGCGGTACCGGTGAGCATTGTGCAGGCCAATGTACCGATTCAGTACCGCATTTCCGATTTGCGAAAATTTTTGTATCGGCACAAGGAAGCCCGGGCGATGCTGGAGGCCATTTGTTATCGCGAATTGACGCGTTTTGCGGTTAGTGCAAAAATCGAGTTCAATGAGCCCGGTGTTGATATGAGCAGTGAAAGTTTGCTGGGCGCCGGTCGTCTGGCTGCGGCAGAAGAACTCAAACATTGCATTCAAAAAGCCATTGACGAAATTGGTTTTGGTGTTGACGAAGCCCCCGGGCTTGGCATTGAGATTGTTTTTCTCGGATTACAGGGTGTGCATCCGCCGGCAGAGGTTGCCAAAGAATATGAGCAGGTGGTTGCTTCGGTACAGCAAAAACAGGCGACGGTGTTGAATGCACAGGCCCAAAAGAATAAGATTCTGACGGAATTGGGCGGTTCGGTTGATGAGGTGGATGCCCTGTATGATTTGGCCATCGCCTATGAACGATCCAAAGACCTCGATGATGAAGCCAAAACGCAACAGCTCAACGAACAACTTCAGGCGTCATTGACGAGTGTGAAAGGGAAGATCTTTAAAACGCTTCGTGATGCCCAAGGAGATGCGTTTGAACGCATTCATCTGGCCAAGGGTGAGGGACTTCGTTTCGGCGGCCAGCTTCAGGGGTATCGGGCGTCGCCGGAAATTTTCATGAAATTACAGCGGCTGATTATGCTGGAAGAGGCCCTGCAAAAGACCCGTAAATTTGTCGTGGTGGCCGAAAAAGACGATGCGCAGGTGTATATTGTTGACCTGCAGGAAAAACTGGCGACGTCGCTGTATGATTTGGATTTGGGCTTACAAGAAAATAAATAGGCGATCATCTTAACGTGGTACTGTTAAGGCTGGATTCGGTGCCATTCGCGGGAATGACATTTTTAAGAAATAAACGTAAAGATAGGAAATGAAAAATGAGGAATTTCTGGACCATATTGTGTGTTCTTTTGGTTGTCTTCATTCTGGTGCTGTCATCGGTGATGTTCCAGGTTCGACAAACGGAAAAAGTGATTATCACCCGTTTCGGCGAGCCTGTTCGCACGATTGACAGGCCGGGCTTGAAATTCAAATACCCCAAACCGATTGAAGTGGTTGAGCGGTTTGACTCTCGCAGTCGGCTGTTCCAGGATACGCCGGAGGAAGAGACGGCAACTGCCGGCGGTGAGCCGATTATTGTCAAAACGTTTGTTGTCTGGCGGATTGCTGAACCGAAAACGTTCCTGGTTTCGGTGAAAGATGTTGTGACCGCCGAAGACAATCTGAAAAGTTTATTGAGAAACAAGCAGAATTCCGTCATCGGCCGGCATTATTTCAGTGAGTTTGTGAATACGGACCCGGAAAAGATTCAGTTTCAGCAAATTGAGACCGAAATCGCCAACGAAATTCGGTCGGACGCCCTGAACGAGTACGGGATTGAGGTACAATCGGTCGGCATTAAACGCCTGATGATCAGCAAAGACGTTACCGAAAAAGTGTTTGACCGCATGAAAGCAGACCGTAACCGTAAAACCGAATCGATTCTGGCAGCGGGTAACGCTGAAGCCGAACGTATCAAGAGTGATGCTGAAGCCAAGCAGAAAGAACTGCTGGCGGTAGCCGATGCTCAGGCGAAACAGATTCGCGGTGCCGGCGATGCCGAAGCAGCCAAATATTACAAGATGCTTGAAGCGGATCCGGACCTGGCCATGTTTCTGCGGGATATCGAAGCACTCAAAAAAATTCTTGCCGAACGCAGTACCATTGTTTTGGGTGTTGAGACGGAGCCGATTCAGTTGTTGAAAGAACTGCCGGATATTAAACCGAAACAAAATGATTCGGAGGCGCAGAAGTAAGCCATGGCTGACCATCCTCACCACCATCATCACGAAGACGATGCAGAGCAGGAGCAGTTGCTTAGCGAGCAATTGGATGCTGCCGGTAAGTCTTTGACCGGGGCACTACAGATAAGCTTTACAATCTTGAAGCTTATTATGATTGTGCTGGTTGTTTTGTTCGTATTGAGCGGGATATTCCAGATCCAGCCGGACGAACAGGCACTGCTGCTGCGATTTGGAAAAATACAACGGCCGGACGGCAATCCCGTTATTAATCCCGGATTTGAAATGGCTTTTCCGGAGCCAATCGATGAGATTATTCGTATTCCCGTCAAAAAAGTGCAGACTATGGAAATTGATTCCTTCTGGTATTTTGAGACGCCCCAGGAAAAGCTGAATCCCGATCTGAAACGGCGCGTGACGGGACCTCTGGATCCGCTTCGGGAGGGCTATTGCCTGACACGCAATGACAGCCTGGATGGGTTACAGGGGACGGATTATAATATCGTTCATTCGAAATGGTCGATTACCTACAAAATTGGTTCCCCTGTTCGTTTCTTTGAGAATGTTTACATGCGGGAGCAGGATCCGGGCGAGGATTTTCTCGACGCGGCGGCTGATACTGTTGAGCCGTTACTGGAAAGCCTGGCGTCTAACGCGATTGTTACGACGATGGTGCATTACACGATTGACGAAGCCATCAAAAGTGAAACCGGCATTGCCGAAAATGTCAAGGTCCGACTGCAGCGTCAGTTGGATGAAATTCAGTCGGGGATTCAGATTAGTGACGTTCGCGCGGACCGCATCATCTGGCCGCGTCAGGTTGATGATGCGTTCCAGGCCTCAAACCGTGCCCGACAGGAAAGCGAACAAACGCGCGTGAATGCCAGCTCTTATAAGGAAACATTATTGACCGACACCGGTGGTCCGGGAGCAGAGGTCATTCTTGAACAACTTAAACAAGATGGTTTGACACAAGACGAGCAGGAGGCCCTGGTGGCGAATCTGTCCGGACAGGTCCAGTCAAAAATTGCCGCGGCCAGAGCCTATCGTACCACTGTGGTCAGCGATGCCAAAGCGAATGCGGATTATCTGAGAGAGTTGCTGCCGGGATACCAGGAGCATCCGCAGTTAATCCTACAAGAAATCTATCAGCGTGCAATCGGTGAGGTGCTGGCCAATGCGGATGAGAAAATCGTCATTCAGCCTTCTGCCGATGGAAAATCTCGTGAAATTCGCGTCCTCATCAATCGGGATCCGAATATTAAGAAACAACAACTAAAAGAAAAAAATAAAAATTAACGGTGGTAAACTGAGTACAGACTATGGCCCATAATCATTTAGGAATAAAATCAGCAGAACTGGATTCGCACAGTCACATGCACGATCACGGAAGCACCGAAGGCAAACAGTTCCGTGTCAGCCTGGCATTTTTGGGGACGCTAATCGGGTTTATCCTGATTGTTAACAGCAAACTGGCTCAAACCTCTCTGTTCGAATGGCTGTATGGCGCCAATGCGGAAGTAACGGGCGATATGATCGCGATGGTCGGTGCGATTCTTTTGGGATTGCCGATTGTGCTCCACGCGGCCAAAGGCATCATGCACGGCCACATGCACATGGATGAGCTGGTGGCGCTGGCGATTATCGCGGCGTTTGCGACCGGCCAATATATCGAGGCAGGAACGGTTGCCTTTATCATGCTGATTGCGGAACTGCTGGAAACACGTACGGCACTGGGAGCCAGGGCTTCAATCGAATCCCTGATTCATCTGACACCGACCACCGCGTATCTGATCGGCCCGGACAATTCAGAAAAAGAGGTCAACGTCAGCGACCTTGTTCCCGGCCATGTGGTGCGTGTTCGTCCGGGTGATAATATTCCGGCGGACGGTGAGGTTAAAAGCGGCCTGAGTACCGTCAATGAAGCGACCATTACCGGTGAATCGCTCCCGGTCGATAAAGTAACGGGGATGCAAGTTTTTGCGGGTACGTCGAATTTGACCGGCGTGCTGGATATTGTTGTGACCAAGGCCGGGGATGATACGACACTGGGGAAAGTGCAGCAGTTGATTATTGCCGCCGAACAAACCCAGCTTCCCATCATGCGAATGATCGACCGTTATATCAAATGGTACATTCCGACCATTTTGATGATTGCGGGCATTGCTTATTTCTTCACAGAAAAAATCGAAATTGCCATCGGGATTCTTGTGATTTCCTGTCCGTGTGCCTTGATTATGGCAACACCGACGGCGATGGTTGCGGCCCTGTCCGCGGCTGCCCGGCTCGGTATTTTAGTCAAGAATGTATCGCTGCTGGAAATTGCCGGACGTATTACAGCGGTGGTGTTCGATAAAACGGGAACACTGACGACGGGGCAGCTTTATGTTACTAAACTTGAACCGGCCAGTGGGACGGAGCCTGCAGAAATGCTGGCATTAGCCGCTTCGGCCGAACAGATGAGTAAACACCCGGCGGCACGGGCGGTCATTAACCTGGCTCGTGAAGCCAATGTCCGTTTTTCCCAGGCGGAAAAATTCGAAGAAACTCCCGGCAAAGGCGTTACGGCAATCGTTAACGGTCAGTTGGTTCTGGTCGGGCGTGATACCTTCCTCAAGGAAAATGGGATCGATGCCAGCAATGTATCCGACCCTTCACTGCACGAAGAACAGGGGTTCAGCACGCTTTACCTGGCCGCAAACGGCAAGTGCATTGGTTGGGTCGGCCTGCAGGATAAAACCCGTCCGGAAGCTCAGCAGGCCATGAACGAATTGTTTGATTGCAAAGTCCGGCGCATCACGATGCTGACCGGTGACCGGCGGGAAGTCGCGAACCGTGTGTCTGCTGAGTTAGGCTGTACCGATTATAAGGCCCAATGTCTGCCGCAGGATAAGTTGGCGGTGGTGGAAAAAATACGGAAAGATGGACATTTGGTTGCGGTCGTCGGGGACGGCATCAATGATGCACCCGCATTGGCGGCCGGCGATTTAGGGATTGCGATGGGAGCAGCGGGCAGCGACGTCGCTATTAATTCCGCGTCCATTGCCCTGATGAGCAATGATTTACGTCGATTGCCGTTCCTTATTCGATTGTCGCGAAAAACCCGAACTGTTATCAATCAGAACCTCTGTTTCGGAATTCTTTTCATCGTTGTGGGTATTTTCGTGATAACAATGGGATGGGTTGATTTGATTATGGCGGCTCTGCTGCATTTAATTGGTGCGTTGATCGTCATCTTTAATAGTGCCCGTTTGGTCCGCTTCGGGGAACATCTCGAACCACATGTGCAGGAACACCTATAGTTCTGCTGGAGTATGATGGTGGTAATGACTGAAAACCAATACGCGATTGAAACAATCTCTTTGACCAAAATTTTTCCCGACTGGTGGGGCCGATCCAAAGTTATTGCGGTCGAAGATTTGAATCTGAAGATTAAGCCGAATGAGATTTATGGTTTTTTGGGTCCTAACGGTTCGGGCAAAACGACGACACTCAAGATGCTGCTGAATCTGCTGCATCCAACGAAGGGAGCGGCTTTCGTGATGGGCGGAAGCATCAGTAATCCGAAAATCTCCGCACGTGTCGGTTATTTGCCGGAAGATTCCTATCTTTACAAATATTTAACCGCACGCGAGACACTGGAGTTTTACGGCCGGATTTTCGGTCTGCCGAACGACGTTCGAAAAGCACGTATTGAAACCCTGTTGGAAATGGTGGGCCTGGCCGGCATGGGAAATCGCCCGATCGGCACGTTTTCAAAGGGGATGGCCCGCCGCATCGGCCTGGCGCAGGCGTTAATCAATGATCCGGACCTGCTGATTTTGGATGAACCCACTTCCGGCATGGATCCGATGGGAACGCGCCAAATGAAGGATTTGTTTGTAGAACTGGTCAAACGCGGCAAGACAATTCTATTGTGCAGCCATCTCCTGGCGGACGTCGAGGATGTCTGCGACCGAATCGGTATCTTGTACGGCGGGAAAATGCAAATTGAAGGGACGGTCAAAGAGTTGCTGCTTCAAAAGGAGGAGACACAAATCCGTGTTGCGAAACTCAGCGAACAAAGTCTTCAGAAAATGAAAGAAATTGCGGCTTCTGAAGGCAAAACCCTTGGTATCGAAAACCCGATGGATAAGTTGGAAAGCTTTTTTGTGAAGATTGTTACCCACGCTCGCCAGCAGAAGCGGCGAACCAGCGGTGCCGATGCCGGTACAGGTATCTCGGGTTTCTTAGCCGACAAACCTGTTGTTCGCGAAGAAACAATCCTGGATAAACTGGTTTCGGCTAATATTCAAGCTGAACCGGAAGCGGAAGTTTCGGTCGATGTGACGCAAACGGAAACGCCACGGTCGAAACCGGTTGATGCCGACAATCAATTATTGCAAAAGTTATCTCAGCGAACCGTCGAATCGACACCGATTAACCCTGCGGCTGCGAATAACAAATCTTCACCGGTTAAAGAAGAAAAACCTGAGGTAAAAAAAGATGTTCTCAATGAGTTAATCGGCAAAAAGGATGACGGACAAACCGAAATAACGCATCCTGAGAAGAATCAAGAAGAGGAATAATGAATAATCTAATTCTTTTTGTTCTTTTTTGTTTGATCGCATCGTTGCTGTACCTTTTTATGACATGGCTGACGGGTCTTGTGCTTGGATTGGGTTCGTCAGGTATTGTTGCAGTCGCAAAAGTGACCTTCTCTCATGCGATACGCATGAAGATTGCCGTTGTCGTGCTGTTGCTGTTAATTGTCTTGCTGCCGCTGATGAGCATGATTATCGACGGTGATGGAACGCTGGTGGGGAAATTGCAAACTTTTTCCAGCTACGGACTTGGACTGGTTGGTTTTCTGCTGAGCATTCTGACAATCGCGATATCCTGTTTTACCCTTAGTAACGATTTGAAACGCAATCATATTTATCTGACGGTTACAAAACCGATTCGGCGTTTTGAACTGGTTTTTGGTAAACTTCTCGGTACGGTCCTGCTGAATCTGATTTTGTTAACACTGTTTGGGTCGATTCTTTATGGGGGGATATTGCTGATTCCCCTGATATCGGATGCACCGCATAGCGAGACTGCTCGCGCAAAGCATGAGTTTTTCACTGCTCGTATCGGCTTGAAGCCTGAACTGGACATGGAAACGCTGTCCCAAAAGGCGAGGGAACGATTTGAGGCGTTGAAAACGAAGAAACAATTGCCGGAAGGGATGAGTGTATCGCGTGTGATGGCTGAATTGCATTCCGAAGAAGTCATGAAGGCCAAATCCGTCGCTCCCGGCAGACAGAAGGTTTGGGAATTCGAAAATGTCCGTATTAAAAACCCTCAGGATCCCAATACTGTTATTTTTATCCGCTATAAATACCAAACTTCCGTGGAGCCGTCGGACGGCCAGGTTTTCGGCCAGTGGCGCATCGGCGACCTGCGGCAATATGACGCCGGAGGAATGACAACACAGATTTATGGAATCGATCGCCAGGAAGCCACAAGAACCGTGCATGAGTTTGCCGTTCCCGCTGATGCCGTGACATCGGATGGTTATCTGGCTGTTGCTTTTCGTAATGACCCGGGATTGAATCGAACCGTTATTATTCCAGAAGATGTCGAGGTGCTGTATCGCACCGGTACATTTACGGGAAATTATTTTCGCGTCATTGTGCTTATTTTTGTGCAACTGATATTTTTATCGATATTAGGGATTGCTTTGACAACGTTTCTGTCATTTCCGATTGCGATTCTTTTTTCCGTGTCGGTATTTTTTGTTGGTTTGATCAATTTCTTTATCATCGATGCAATTGAAGCACTTGGGAAAACGATGTTCATCGTCTATAATTTTATAATTAAGCCGATTTTGTGGTTTTTGCCGCATTTTGACCAAATGTATCAACCCGGTTGGTATATTGTTGACGGCAAAACGCTGGAATGGACATTTCTGTTTTCTACAATCGGAACGACCCTCTGTATCAAAGGTTTGCTGTTGCTGTTAGCGGGAATGTTTATTTTCAGTCGCCGTGAGGTTGCCAAGGCGGTTGTATAGGAATGACTCATGCGTGCTAAGGATCGAATTATTATTGTTTGCTGTCTTCTGATTGGCGGGGCCTTATTACTGCTGGCCTCAGTCAGAGTAGCCCCGATTCAGGAAGCTCGCAAAGAAATGGGGCTGGTGGCGAACGAACCGTTAGAAAACGCGCCGCCGTCGCTGGCTTTTGCGACGGTTGCGATGGGAGCCTTTCGGGGGCTGGTGGTGGACATCCTCTGGATGCGTGCCGATAACCTGAAACAGGAAGGCAAGTTTTTTGATGCCAAACAGCTTGCTGACTGGATTACGCTGCTTCAGCCGCGATTTGCCGCGGTGTGGGATTTTCAGGCGTGGAATATGGCGTACAACATTTCGGTGGCGATTCCCAACACACAGCCTGAGGAACGCTGGCGATGGGTGCGCAACGGTTATGAATTACTGCGTGATAAAGGCATCAAGGAAAATCCACACAGTATCCTTTTGTATCGTTCACTGGCATGGATATTCCAACATAAAATCGCGGGTGACTCTGATGACTGCCATCGGTATTACAAGAAGGAATTGGCCCTTTCTTTGCGGCCGCTCCTGGGGGATAACTCCCCGGGCTATTTTGAGAGACTGGTACAGGCTCCTCAAAGTCTGGCTGAAATCCTGGCTGACGAACAGGTCGCTCAATTGATCCATGCGCTTCAGGCGGCGGCGCCGGCCTTTTTGAAAAACGATGAAATTGTTGCGAGTTATTTATCCCTTCGCCAAACTCCGGGGCGATACCCGAAAGCGGCGTTTGAGGTGATTGACCAATATCGCGATTCGGCAGCACTTGAAAAATTTGACGTTTTTGCACGGGCCTGGCAGCTTCGCAATGAGTGGAAGTTTGATATTGATTTTATGATTCAATTAAACAAGCAGTATGGTCCCGTTGAAGTTACCGAGCCGAATGACCATCTGCCGCTGAATTGGGAGCATCCGGCGACACATGCCATCTATTGGGCCGCCAAAGGGCTTCAGTCTGCGGGCCGGCCGGGGCAGTACCGGATTGACGAAAAAAATACAGACCGGATTATTTTTCACAGTTTACAGATGCTGTTCCGCCGCGGCAAAATCGTTCTGTATGAATCTCCGGATAAGACGACATCCGAAATCTATCTGTTTCCCGATCCTCGTATGTTTAAAAGCTGCGATGAGACGTGGATGCAGAAGATTGTAAAATACGAGAATCTTGAAAAGGGCAATCCAAAAGCAGTTCGGGGCGGTCATAAGAATTTGCTGGAAGACGCGGTTCTGTATTTCTATCAGGCCGGTCAGCAGGACATGGCAATGCAATTGTATCAGCGTTTACGAACCGAACACAAAATGAACCAATCCGGTTATTTTGAGCGTGATGAATACAAAGTACCGTTTTTGACATTTGTCAAAAATCGCTGGCGGGAGGAATTTGAAGGGCTGGGCATCAAAGACGCCACGCAAATGACGTTTACCCTGCTGCATGAAAGTTATTTCAAATATGCGCTGCATGAAGACGATGCGGCGGCGACATGCGAAAACTTTGCCCAGGAAGTGTATGAAAAATATCAAAAGGAAATGGGGGCCGAGGAGCAATATCGTGTCGGACTGCCAAGTTTAGACCGAATACGTTATCAGGCATTTGTCCAGTTTCTGAGTAATGACATGGTGCCGGGAGAAATGCGAACGAGTCTGCTGAACCGTCTTCAAATCGAGCGGCCGGATCTGTATGAAAAACTCCGCCAAGAGGACATCCAGTTTATTGAAGAGATGCGTCAACAGCAGCAACAGCAGCAGCAAAACCAGCTTTGATTTTTGACTGAATCGTTGACTTTCCTGCCTTCATCCTTTCTAATATCCATTCTTATTGATTTTGTCGATATAATGAAACTTTTGTGGGTGTGGAGGTTTTTTTGGCTTCTGTGATTCCAATGGAAACGCTGACAGAATCGCAAAAAGAGGCGATTTTTCATAAAGACGGTCCTTTGCTGGTATTGGCCGGTCCGGGCAGCGGCAAGACCCGTGTGATTACCTGTCGGATTGCGGCACTGATTGAATCCGGTGTGCGTCCGTATCATATTTGCGCAATTACGTTTACCAATAAAGCGGCTGAAGAAATGCGCAACCGTGTTGCGGTATTCGTACCGGCCGGGGGTGTTCATATCAGCACGTTTCACTCGCTGTGTGTATCAATTCTGCGGCGTTACGGGGAAGCGGCGCAAATCCAGTCGAATTTCAGCATTTTCGATGTAAAGGACCAGCAGCGGTGCATGAAGGAGGCGATTAAAGACTGTCAGGTGAATGTGACGAATTTTACGCCTGCCCGAATGCTGGATTTCATATCGCGACTTAAAAATGACCTTGAATGTCCACGGGAGTTTGAAGCGAGAGCAGCGGGTTTTTTCGAAAAGAATGCTGCCAGGATTTATGCAAAGTATCAGCAGATTTTAAAACAAAATAATGCCCTTGATTTTGACGATTTACTGGTTCGGACAGCTTTTCTGTTACGGGATTTTCCGGCGGTTCGCGAAGAACTTAGCGCCCGTTTCCGCTATTTGCTGGTGGACGAATACCAGGATACCAATCATGCTCAATATCAGATTGCCAAAGGGATTGCGCTGGCCCATCGGAATATCTGTGTGACCGGCGACCCGGATCAGTCCATTTATCGCTGGCGGGGGGCGGATATTGAAAATATTCTGGTATTTGAAAAAGACTGGCCGCAGGCAAAAGTTGTCAAACTGGAGGAAAATTTTCGTTCAACGCCCAATATTCTTGAAAAAGCCGACCAGCTAATTGCCCAAAATATGAAACGCAAGGCCAAAAAGCTCATTCCTACCAAAGAAAAGGGACTCGACGTCTGCATTGAAATCTGTGAGGATGAATCGGCTGAAGCACACTGGGTTGCCGAGCAGGCCGAAGCGCTTATCGATGAAGGCAAAGACTCCAATCAAATTGCGGTTTTTTATCGCGTCAATTCGATGAGCCGTGCGATTGAAGAAGCCTTTGTGCAGCACCAGCTTCCTTATCAAGTGGTACGCGGCGTGGAGTTTTATGCCCGCAAGGAAATCCGTGATTTGCTGAGCTATCTTAAGGTGATGGTCAATTCGCAGGATGATGTCGCATTTCTCAGAGCCATTGGAACTCATCCTCGGGGAATTGGGAAGACATCACTGGAGCGGTTGGAGCAGTTTGCGCGGATTCACGGATTGTCATTGCTGGAGGCGGCTTTGCGGGCTGAACAGGTCGAGACTGTCAATCGTCCCACGCGAGGACGTATCGTCGAGTTTGCGAAGATGGTTCAGCAATTCCGGGATGACATGGAGGGCGACGTTTCGCCGCTAATGGAGCGTGTTTTTGACGCAAGCGGTTTGGCGAAGGTATTGGGCGCCGATGCGGATGCGATGGACAATATCAGCGAGTTGTTTAATTCTGCGGCCGAATATGACCAACGATCTGAAGAACCGAATCTGATGGATTATCTCCAAATGATCGCGCTGTACAGTGACAGCGATGCGTATAATGCCGAGGCTGGGCGCGTGTCGCTGATGACATTGCACGCGGCAAAGGGTCTGGAATTCGACCACGTGTTCATTATTGGTCTGGAGGATGGTTTATTACCGCATGAGCGAAGCAGTATCGGGGCGGATGATCTTGAAGAGGAGCGACGATTGTTTTTTGTCGGAATGACGCGCGCTCGACAAACGTTAAAAATCGGGTATGCCCGGCATCGTGTGATTCGCGGACAATTTATCCGTTCTACGCCGTCTCAATTTCTCTATGAGATTGGTTTTGAGGGGGAATCAGATGCGTTTGACAGCGGTTGGGGCGAACCGAATGATTTTGACAATTTCGCATCATCTTTGGTTTCGAAGAAAAAACCGGGGCAGCTTTATGCGGTGAATGAATTGGTTGAGCATTCCAAATTCGGATTAGGGCGGGTCAAGGAATATCTGGATTTGGGCGAGGACAGTATTGTCGTGATTCGATTCAATTCTGGCAAAACAAAATCATTGATGGTAAAATACGCCAAGTTGAACTCATTAGGCGGATAAAAGACCTCCGGAATAAAACTTTTATTATACAGGAGAAACAAACGTGTCAGAAACAAACGTGTCATTGTATTACAAAAACGTGATGGCAGAGACAATCGGCTCTGAGCATGGCATTACCCAAGAGCAGCTTGAGCAATTGGACAAAGAGACGCTGCCGGCGATTGTCGAATGTAACCGTCAGCGGCAGGCGGGCCAGATTCCCTATCGGGATTTGCCCTATAAAGAAGACTACGCCAAAGATGTCAAGGCCGTCGCGAAGGAGATTCAGGCGGGATGCGAGAATTTTGTTGTGCTGGGTATCGGCGGCTCGGCGCTGGGGAATATTGCCCTGCAGACGGCATTGAATCCCTATATGTATAATATGGATGAAAAACAACGCCGGGGGCCGTGTCTTTTTGTCTTTGACAATGTGGACCCGATGCAGTTGGCCAGTTTTTTGAGTTGGATCGAAAACAAGCTGGATAAAACGATTTTTAACGTCATCAGCAAGTCCGGACGAACCGCAGAAACAGCGTCTCAGTTTATGGCCATCAGCCAACTTTTGTTGGATAAACTGGGAGAAGACGGTTTCCGTAAACAGGTGGTTGCAACCACAGATGCCAAAGAGGGCACACTTCGTAAAATTGCCGACCAGTCCGGCCTGCGGACATTGGAAGTACCGGATGGGGTAGGGGGACGGTTCAGTGTACTCAGTCCCGTCGGGCTGCTCAGTGCTGAAATGTGCGGGATTGATATCGATGCGTTATTGTCCGGTGCGGCTAAAATGGACAACACCGTCAACAAAGAGGATTTTTTC
Source organism: Phycisphaerae bacterium (assembly GCA_016782835.1). Taxonomy (GTDB): domain Bacteria; phylum Planctomycetota; class Phycisphaerae; order Sedimentisphaerales; family Anaerohalosphaeraceae; genus 4572-13. The sequence continues at coordinate 19,987 of JADHXS010000022.1, forward strand.
AGTAATCCGGCCGCGATTAATGCGGCGATTAACCGGCATTTTTATAATCGCGGAAAACCCATCTCCGTGATGATGCCGTATTCGTATGCGTTAAAAGATTTGTCGGACTGGTATCGTCAGTTGTGGGCCGAAAGTCTGGGCAAAACAAAAGACCTCCAGGGCAATGACGTGTTTGTTGGCCCGACTCCGGTGAAAGCACTGGGAACAACGGACCAGCACAGCCAGGTTCAATTGTATCGAGAAGGTCCCAATGACAAACTGTTTACATTCCTGCAGGTCAAGGATTTTCAGCAGGAGGTCATTATCGGCGACGCACCGGACGTTGCGCCCGAATTGGGCTATCTGGCGGGACAGAAAATGTCCAAGCTGTTGAACAGTGAAAAGCTGGCCACCGAATACGCGTTGCTCCACGATAAACGTCCGTGTATGACCGTTCTGTTCGACCGGATCGATGCGTCTGCGATTGGGCAGTTTATTTACTTGTTTGAGGTGACAACTTCGATTGCAGGATTGCTCTTTGGTATTAATGCTTATGACCAGCCTGCGGTGGAGTTAGGCAAAGAGGCCACATTTGCTTTGATGGGGCGTCCCGGATTCGAGGAACTGGCTGACAAGATAAAACCAGTCGCACAAATTGACGAGCAGTATGTGGTTTAACCACAGCGAATGCTCAAGAAAGGAAATAGTCTGATGAACTTTGCGGTGATTATGGCGGGTGGAACCGGTAAACGTCTTTGGCCCTTGAGCCGTGAATGTCGTCCCAAACAGGTCTTGAAGCTGCTGGACGGGCAAACGCTGCTTCGCAAGTGCTTCGACCGCTTGGAAGGCATCTTTGATCTGCGTAACATTGTTGTGCTGACGAATGTCAATTATGTCGATCTGGTCCGTGAGAATCTTTCCGAACTTCCCAAGGAAAATGTGATTGCCGAGCCGGTGGTTCGGGATACGGCAGGAGCCATTGCTCTGGCGGCGACCATTCTTCACAAATATGATCCGAAGGCAACGATGACCGTTGTTACCGCCGACCAGATTCTTGAACCCACAGATATTTTCCAGAGGGCGATGCGGACAGCGATTTCGTTTGTGGATGAGAATCCGGATGCGCTGGTAACATTTGGTATTCAGCCGACATTTCCAAGCTCTCAGTTAGGGTATATTAGGTTTGGCGATGCGGCGGTAAAGGGCACTTCTGAAAATCCGGTCCATCTGATTGAAGCGTTTAAAGAAAAACCGGATGAGAAAACAGCTCGTCACTATTTGGATAACGGCAGCTATTACTGGAATTCCGGGATGTTTGTCTGGCGATGTGAAACCATTCTCAACAAGTTGAAACAATTCCTTCCCGACTGCATAGAACCGCTTGAAGCCATTAAGACAGATTGGGGTAAACCGGAGCAACAGCAAACACTGCAGGAATGGTTTCCGAAACTTCCGAAAATCAGCATCGACTTTGCGGTCATGGAAAAAGCCGAGCGGGTTTATGGTGTCGAATTGAATTGTCGCTGGCTGGATATGGGTTCTTTTGCGGCGTTGGTCGATATCCTTGAATCCGATCCGGATAACAATATTATTATCACGGGTCATAGCGAACTGCTTGACTGCAAAAATAATATTATCGCGACCGAAGAAAAGGAGCACCTGCTGGCACTCATCGGGGTTGAGAATATGATTGTCGCTCACAGCAAGGATGCGACACTGGTCTGTCCGATTGACCACGCTCATCGTTTAAAGGAATTGCTTGAAAAGATTAAAGCGCACCATTCCGGAAAATTCGTATAGAATTGATTGTATTGAGTATGCGATATCTTGCAATTGATCACGGGCAAAAACGAACGGGGCTGGCTATCTGTGATGCTTCAGAAACCATCGTTTCCCCGCATTCGGTTATTGAAACCCAAAGCAGCGCCGAATTATTAAAACGGATTGTTTCGATCATTGCGGAGGAAGGCATTGAGGCGGTGGTTATCGGGCTGCCGCTTAATATGGACGGCACGGAAGGGCCGCGGGTCGAAAAAGTCAAAGCATTTTCACAATTGCTTTCTGACAGGGTCCAAATTCCGGTTTTATTTCATGACGAGCGGCTCAGCAGTTTTGAGGCTGAACAGCTTCTTATCGATCTTGAACTGACTCGCAAGAAAAAGAAAAAACGAATAGATGCCATTGCCGCCGCTGAAATTCTTAAGACTTTTTTGACGGCAAAGTAAAATTGTCTATTTCCCACACAAGACCATTTTTTTCTTCTAAACCCTTTTTTTACATCATCTTATATTTGTTGTGGAAGGATACTTCAGACTGAAAAAAAAGGAGAAGTTTTTTTTTGTCGCATTCCGGCTGTTTCATCGTATAGTATTTATTGACAGATGGCTGATATGGAATATATATCCGAGGGCATTACCAGGAGGTACATGATGGATATGCTTAGGGCATTTAAGCCGAATATTATTAAAGCGGAAAACAGCCGGAAACTGGCACAAGAGGCATTGAATCAGTTTATCGATTCTGCGCAAAAGGCGATTGAAACAAAAGGCCTCTTTTACGTCGCGATTTCGGGAGGGCATACCCCAACAGTTTTTTATGAATTGCTCTCTCAGGAATCTGCTTACTCTCAAATTGACTGGGACAAAGTTCATCTATTCTGGGTTGATGAACGCTGTGTTTTGCCAAGCGCCGAGGCCAGCAATTTCGGCTTGGCGGTCCATACGTTTTTACTGGATATTCCGATTCCCGGCGAAAATATTCATCGGGTCAGCGGTGAAAGTACGAATTACGAGGCGGCGGCAAAAGAATATGAAAAGGTTATGCTAAAGGTCTTTGGGATAAATCCCGGACAAGTGCCGCAGTTTGACCTGATTATGCTTGGCATGGGAGCCGACGGTCATATTGCGTCGCTGATGCCGAACAGTCACGCATTGTTTGATACAAAAAATTTGGTTTGTGCGGTGTATCGCATGGATGGGGGTTTGAGTCGAATTACACTGACTGTACCCGTGATTAAACAAGCATCCCGGATTGTGGTTCTCATCAGCGGGCAGAACAAAGCAGAAATTGTTCAGCAGGTATTTCAATCGGAGCCGGATGAAGTGAAATATCCCGTTCATTTTCTGTGGCCGATTATGCAAAAAATTACATGGCTTATCGACCAGCAGGCGGCTTCACGCCTGTAGATTCCCGGAATCTATATTTCCTGTATGACTTTGCAGTCACATTGTTCCAATAGCTGCATCAGTTGCGAACCATTTTCTCCGGTGAATGCAATGGCTTGTCCGGCACAAGCGGCAACTTGTCGGCGATCGGGCAGCGTGGTTAAATAGGGGGCATAGATTAAAATATAATCATATTTTTTACCGGCCCTTTCAAGAAGCGGACGGAAATTTGTTTGCCTGAGCCGTTCAAAGTTTCGTGCCGGCCACACAGAAAGATTTTCAAGCGGAGTCGGACAGGATCCTGTCTTGAAAGCGCCGCTTGTTTCAGTGGCCTCTAAATCAAAAACCCGGGCGATGGCATTTCGCCTGATATCCAGGTCAACCAGAAGGCATTTATGAGTCTGAGCAATGCGAACAGCCACATTGACCGGTATCGTAACAGGTAAATCGTTCAAACTGCCGGCCGCCAGTAAAAGACGCTGGAATCGACCGTTTTGTTTTTTAATGGTCGTTAAGAGATTATCATAGTCAACGGCAGTTTTTTGCTTTTCGGATGGGCGGGGTGATTTTTTCAACCGGGCCTTTCTTTTGGAAAAAAACAGAAAAAATACCGACAGAAGGATGACGAGGCATAAAACAGCGGCAGCGATAATGCCCCATTTGAACCCGAACAGGTTTGTTATCCATCCGGGAAATATGTATTTCAAAAAATAAGAGTTCATTTTTAATTATTCATTAATAAATATTCTGCCATGGTGAGCTTTTTATGAGAATAAAACTCCATATCATTTCGGACAATCTCCCTGAGGATTTCCTGTTGAAATGGCGTTAACGATTGATCGGTCCACAGATGATGCTCAGAACTTGATTTTTTATCTTGTGAGACTTCATCCCGACTGGATGAATGGACATAATGCTGAATAACATTTTTAATGGAATGGCCTTGTGAGGCCGCAACGGTCGGCTTGACACGCTGGCGGCGGTTCGCAACCGAACGGCGATGTTCCTCCATAATCTGCTCGGCCAGATTAAAGGCAGGAATGGTGTCGTTTCCTGCAACCTGTTCGTCAGTGGATTCAATAGGCGAAACGACCGATCCTAAAACGGTTTCTTCCGGCTCAGAAGAGGCGGTCTGCTGAATATCCTGAAGTTGTTTTTCAAGCGATTGATTCTGCTCATGTAGCCGGTTGATTTCCTGTTGGGCCGCAGCAAGTTCATCTTGCACAGCATTACCGGCGGCGGATTCCCGGAGTCGGTTTAGCTCTTCCCGGAGTTGACCTTCTGTAGATTGCAGCATCTGTAAGCGATTGGAAAGTTCTTCTTTTTCCCGCTGAGCTTCGGAGATTGCTGATTTCAGGTGTTCCTGCTCCTGTCGGAGTTCTTTCGATGATTCGCGTTCTTTCTGAAGATTATCAGAGGCATTTTCCAAATCAAGCTCAATGTCTCGAAGTTTCTCTGATATGTCTTTGACATACTGTTTTTCTTCTTTGAGGTGCTTAATTTCTTCGGAAAGTGTTCTGTTTTCGTTTTTCAACAGGTCGTTGTTTTCTGTCAGCAGACGAAGCTCCCCATTGGCCTGAGTTTGAAACGCCTCATATTCATGCCGCATTTGTTCGGCATCTATCTGCTGCTGATGGTATTGCTCTTTGAGCTCTTTCAATCCTTCGGCCATATTTGAGAGTTCGCCTTCTTTGTGCTCATGAAAGTGCAGATGTTCCTCCTGCAATTGCTCGTAGGCTGATTTCAGTTGTGCCAGTTCCTGTTCTTTTTGTATCAGTTTCTCAGAGAAGTTCTGCACATCTTGCTTATGCACCGCCAGTTTTTCTTTGAGCGTTTTAGAGGTTTGCTCCGCTTGGTGCGCGAGAGCCTGTTGTTCAGATAAAGCCGACTCAGCGCTTTCCAGACTCTTTCGTAGATTTTGAACCTGACTATCTGTTTGGTATAAGTCTTCCAGGCGATTTTTCAATTGTGTGATTTCTGCAATAAGCTGTTGGTTTTTGTTATTCAGGTTTTGGGTTTCTCCTTGAAGGCGTGATTTTTCGCGTTCCAACACGATCGCGTTTTGAAGTTGCTTATTAAGAAACTCAAACCTTTGCTTTTGCTGATTCACCAGCAGCGTCTTTTCCTGAAGTTCTTTTTTAGACTCCTCAAGGTCTTTCTGCAAACGATGCCGGCTGGTTATTTCCTGTTCAAGCTGTAATTTTAATGAACCAGATTCCTGATATGCCAATTGAAGTTTCTGCAAGAGCTTCTGTGTTTTTGATTCAAGTTGCACTCTTTGAGCCGCAACTGATTCAAGCTGCTGGTTTAATTGTTCGACAATATTTTTTTCTTCATTTTTTTTATTGTCGACTTGTTGTTGGCCTGGGTCAACAGGATGTTTTAGAGATTTTTTTCCGTCTTTTGGGGGTTCCGGAGTTTTGAGTATATCATCCTGAACCAAATTTGGCAGAGGGATACTATTTACGGCTGCATCCGCGCCGTCCAGTTCCGCTTCGAGGAAAATATCTTCCTTCTCAACTGATTTAAGGTCGGGAAAAGAAGCCTCATCTTTCGAAGACAGACTTGTGACTGATTTCTCAGAACCTGATTTCCCCATCGCATCGATTAAACCACGAAGTTCCGCTTTACATTGCAGAATGTCGTCATCCGGAGTCTGGTTTTCTCGTTCATTGTCCTGCATTACACCCTCCAAAAGGTTTATACCTTGTACCATAAATCAATTCCGAAATCAAGATACCGAGAGGGGTTTTTGAAGTTCCTTTGGGAATACAAGGGGACGTTTTACAGCAATTCTTTCGGCCCCAGCGAAAATTGTGTGAATTTTTCCGGACAGAGCTGCTCGATAAGCCGGGAAATATCCTCTAAGATGACGGATTTAACCTGTTCTACATCCTGTACCACACTGTAATAGTCGTTGTTATAAACCCAGTTGAATCCAAGGTTTACAAGTCTTCCCATCGGTTGTTCGCTGTGCAGCGTTATGGCACTGAGCACTTTGTTGCGTGCGGCGTCCAATTCGGCCTGAGAAACTCCCTTGTTTTTGATGTTTTGGAACAGGGCATCAATTGTTTCCAATACTTTTTCCGTATTATCCGGATTGCAGCAGATATAACT
>JADHXS010000117.1 GCA_016782835.1 Phycisphaerae bacterium
GGAGCAGTAGAAACTACAGCAGGGGGTATTAGTGATGATATAATCGTCGGGACTTACTCAAACACCTCTAATTCTTCGGAACAACATGGCTTCATCTATGATGGTACAAACTGGGAAACTTTAAATTTTCCAGGAGCAAGTTACACTCAAATCCATGGTATCGAGGGGGATACGATTTTGGGGTCTTATAGATACTCCCTCTATGGTATGAGTCATGGATTTATGTATATTATCCCCGAACCCTGCACACTTTTACTTTTAGGTTTAGGTAGCTTAGCCCTTCGGCTCAAACGGAGCCGATAGGTTCACCATAGAGGCCAGGAGCGATTCATGGAGAAATTGCCTTCTTTTATACAAGACGACCCGTGTTGTCATCGATACCCGTTATTTTAACAAACAAAAAAAATACGGTCTATGAGTCGTTGCGTTTTAGTTATTTGGATTTCGCAGTTCATACAATCCATGGCTGCAGCGGAGTCTGCCCTGTCGGCACAATTCCTCCCACACGGCAGGCGGATACTGGTTGGGCGGCTGAATGGCACAAACCCCCTTAGCCCCCCCTGAACACGCCCCGCGTCCAAGCCGGGAATCTTCATCCAGTGACGTCAGCTTGAGCCGCTTCTTGAATGCCTTCATCGCCCGTTTGAGCACTTCCGGCGAAAGGTCCTCACCCGGTGTCTTCTGATCTTCTTCCATTTTATTTCCCTTTGGCTTCACTCACCTTCACGGTGTAATCGCCGCACTTTTTCCCATTCAGCGCTCCGATGGCGGCCTGGGCCTGCTCGTCGGTGCTCATGACAACAAAACCGTACCCTTTGCCCTTGCCGGTCTCTTTATCAGGAATGATATACGCTTTTTCAACGGTTCCAAACATGGAAAACAACGTTTTCAGGCTTGCTTCGTTTGCTTCGGGACTTAAATTTCCAACATATAATTTTTTGGCCATGGATTCTCCGTATTTTGAAAGAGGCGCTAAAATTCAATTTTACCCAACATTATAGGGTGATTTCGACGTCCGGGAAACATATTTTGAGCATGAATTCAAATTTTCTCCATCCGTGCTGATGGGCAAACAGGTCACTGCTTTGTTTGTGGCGGTAGAGAGATTTCGTTGTCCAGATGGAAACCTTCTGTTTCTCTATGTCCGGGATTATACCATTTAGGGACGTTTGACAAGGATTTCACCTGTTTTACCTTAATTGGATCTGCCCGGTCAGGACCTATAAATCATCGGTTTTTTGTCCGGGAAGGCCGATATCTGCAAAATGGTAAAATTTTCTATTTTTCCTATTGACGGGCCGGGGCTGATTGTGTAAAATCGTTTCTATGGATAGAAACATCCGATACAATGCGTTCCATTGGTGGTGGCCCGTCGAATAATCGGCAGGCACCCGAAGGACGCTGTGTATTCGGAAATCAATAGACATGCCTTTGCGACCTGCCCAAAGAAACGGCAGGCCGTTTTTTTATGAATTTCCCAAAACAACTAAAAAAATAAGGATAAAATAAAAATGAATGATTATAAACATCGCATCCAGACAGCTCGACCGGGGCAGATTATCCCGATGGTGCAGGAACTTGACCTGACCTGCCCCGTGGAGTTCTTTGCCAAGCTCAGCGACTACGGCCGCAACCGACACTGCTGCCTGCTCGAATCTCGTGACCACCTGTCCGAAGGCGGCGGCGGGGAACTGACCTTCGGCACGGCTAATCCCGCCCTTCATCTGACCGGAACCGGCAATTGCTTTGCCATTGGAGCACTGAGCAATACAGGCAAACGTATACTGAAATACCTTGCCGAACACCGCGAGCGCTTTGCTTTCTGTAAATCCGTTGATTTTACCGAAGACCACATCACCGGAGAGCTGGAACGCAACGACGGCATGATGGATGAAGAGGCCCGTCTTAAAAGTATCAATCAGATGGATGTCATTCGAGCCGTCGCTTTTGCCTTCGAACTGGCCAGCAAACCCTTCCGCGTGACCTGCGGCCTCTTGGGAGCACTGAGTTATGACTTCGTAGACCAGTTTGAAAAACTCCCCGCCAACACAGAAGATATCCTGGGCAATCCGGATTATGAGATGTATTTTGCCGACAATATCTTCCTGATGGATCATAAACACGCCAAAGGTTATGCGGTCGTCAATGCCATCATCACCAACGGCAACCGAGATGCTATTTACGAAGAATCGCAGGACTGTTTCAAAACTTATTTTGACGCAGCCAAACAGCCGCGTCCTGTATCCAAAACACCTGCAACGATCTCGGAGCAGGCCGGTACCGATACCCAAAAAGGTGAATACGAAGCGATGGTCCGAACGGCCAAACAACACATTATTGACGGCGATGTCTTCCAGGTCGTTCTGAGCCGAACGATCACGGAACCGTGTCCGGCTGAACCATTGGACGTCTATCGCAAACTGCGAACGCTGAATCCGTCGCCTTATATGTTCTACCTGAACACCCCGAATACTACGCTGATGGGAGCCAGCCCGGAATTGAATCTGAGGGTCAGTGGAACGCGCGAACGTCATGTCGAGATTCGTCCTATCGCCGGCACCAAACCCCGCGGCCGCAAAGACGGAAAAATCGACCCGGATACCGATATCCGTTATGAGGCGGAATTGAAACTGGACCGCAAGGAACTGGCCGAACACATGATGCTGGTGGATTTGGCACGAAACGATATTGCACGCGTTTCCGAACCCGGCAGCCGCATCGTCAACGAAATGCTGATTACCGAACGGTATGAATCCGTCATGCACCTGGTCAGCAATGTCAAAGGCAAACTGAAAAGCGATTTGGATGCGCTAAGCGCTTATCTGGCAACCATGAACATGGGAACTTTGACCGGCGCGCCGAAGATCGAGGCGATGAAAATTATTCGCCGACTCGAAAAGAACAAACGCGGCTATTACGGCGGCGCGGTGATGTATTTAACCGTTGACGGTCAGTTTGATAGCTGTATCACCATACGCAGTCTTCAGGTCAAAGACAAGACAGCTTATATCCGTGCCGGTGCGGGAATTGTCCATGACAGTATCCCCAGCAGTGAATTTGATGAAACGCAGCATAAAGCAAATTCTTGTATTAAAGCCATTCGCATGGCATCTGAAAATAAAACCGCTTGAATTTAGGAATAGTCAAATGGAAACCAATGTTCTGTTTATCGATAATTTTGATTCGTTCACATATAACCTTGTTGACGAGTTTGCCAAACGAGATTGTCCGACAAAGGTTTATCGCGCCGATACTCCACTTGAAAAACTCATTGAAGCGGTAAACGATTTCAACCCTGACCTTTTGGTTCTTTCGCCGGGGCCGGGCAATCCTGACACCGCCGGCGTTACTTTGACGGCAATTGATTATTTCAAAGATAAACTTCCTATCTTTGGTGTCTGTCTGGGACATCAGGCGATTATTCAATACTTCGGAGGTAAAATCGGACATGCCCCTAAAGTCATGCACGGCAAACCTTCCCGGATTACTCACAGCGGAACCGGTGTGTTCGAGGGACTGGAAAATCCGCTTCAGGCCGGTCGTTATCACAGCCTATGCGGATGCCAATTGCCGGATTGCCTGGAAATAACGGCAGAATTCGAAGGAATTGTCATGGGCATCATACACAAAAATCTGCCGATTTACGGCGTGCAATTCCATCCGGAAAGTATTTTAACGCCAACCGGCGGAAAAGTGATTGAAAATATGCTCCAAATCGCCAACAATCTGAAAAATCAATAAACCGGTTCTGGAATAAGGAGATTAACATGGCAAAAATAACTGAATATCTGGAAATTATCCTCGAAGGAAACGACCTGACCTTTGAGCAGGCCAAGGACCTTTTGGATATTATTTTCGGGGGCGAAGTCGCTGAGGTACAGATTGCGGCGTTTCTGGCCGCAATGCGCGTCAAAAAAGCCGCCGTGTCGGAAATCGCCGGACTGGCATCCTCTTTACGGGAACATGCCGTTCCGGTAAAAACTAATGTCGGCCCCTTAATCGATACCTGCGGTACCGGTGGCGCTGCTTTGAAAACATTCAACATCTCCACCGGGGCCGCCCTGGTTGCGGCCGGTGCCGGAGCCTATGTCGCTAAGCACGGCAACCGGGGGATTACCAGCCAATGCGGTTCGGCCGATGTCTTAACAGCGTTGGGCGTCAATGTCGCACCGGGACCTGAACGTGTTGCCGAATGTATCGAAAAAGCTCACATCGGTTTTATGTTCGCCCCCGGTTTTCATCCGGCCATGAAATACGTCCAGCCAATCCGTAAAAGTCTGGATTTCCGCACCGCATTTAATATCCTGGGCCCGTTGGCTAACCCAGCGAGAGCAGAAGCTCAGGTGCTGGGAGTGGCGGAAGAATCTCTTCTGCCGCGAATAATCGAAACGCTCAAAATGCTGGGGCTTAAACGTGCAATGGTCGTCCACAGCAACGGTTTGGACGAAATCAGTACCATGGGACCGACCAAAATCATGTATCTTGAAAACGGCGGCGTTCGCTCCGAAGAATTAGACCCGACTCAATATGGAATCGCGGTTGCTGACTTTGATGATTTAGCCGGCAGTGATGCCCCGGTAAATGCCCGTATCATTCAGGATATCCTGTCGGGCGAGGAAACCGGAGCTAAGAAAGACATCGTTATGCTCAATGCCGCTGCCGCCATTATGGTGGCCGGGCTGGCAAAGGATTTTGTTGAAGGCATTGAAAAAGCGGATATCGCAATCAGCAGCGGCAAAGCCATGCAATGCCTGGAAACATTGACAGCAATCAGTAACCATGGAGATAATTAACAGCGAGAAATGTTATTACGTATGCATATCGTCAAAGTTAAAATTTGCGGGATTACGAACCTCAAGGATGCTCTGGCGGCAATTGACATGGGAGCCGACATTCTGGGTTTTAATTTTTATTCTCCAAGCCCGCGCTATATTGAGCCTGCAAAGGCATTCGAGATTATACAAAAAATCCCGGCCTTTGTGGATACCGCGGGTATTTTCGTCAACACCGACGCACACGATATTCACGAATTAACCAATTCGGGATTTCTAAACTGGATACAACTCCACGGGAATGAACCGCCAGCATTTTGCGAACAGTTTGCCGCCTGGAATCTGCACACTATCAAGGCCATTCGCGTTCAGTCAAATGAGTCGATTGTTCAGGCGGAGCACTATCATACGTCCGCCCTGCTGCTGGATGCCTTTAACCCAAATCTTTACGGAGGTACGGGCCAGCGATTTGACTGGTCATTGGTGAAAAACTCCTCCCAGCGGATTTTTCTGGCGGGCGGAATCAACCCCGACACTATCCAGGAAGCGCTGGAATATGAAACCTATGGCGTTGATATCTGCAGCGGCATTGAATCGGAGCCCGGTAAAAAAGATCACAAAAAGATGAAGCAACTTTTTAAAACAATATACAATCATACAGGTTTAAAGGCAAAATAATGAAATCAAAAGGAAGATACGGCCAATTCGGCGGTTTTTATGTGCCTGAAGTTCTGATACCGGCGCTGGAGGATATTGAAGCGGGGTTCGAACACTATCGTCAGGACCCGCAATTTGTCTCAGAACTGGACGAACTGTCCCGCACCTACGCGGGCCGACCAACCCCTCTGTACTATGCAAAACGTTTCAGCGAGTACCTCGGCTTTCAGGTCTATGTCAAACGAGAAGACCTGCTGCACGGTGGCGCTCATAAAGTCAACAATGCACTCGGACAGGGTCTACTGGCTAAATACATGGGCAAAAAGAAACTGATCGCTGAAACCGGTGCCGGTCAGCATGGTCTGGCGACATCGATGATCGGGGCCTTGTTCGGCATGGAAACCAAAATCTTCATGGGCTCGGTCGATGTCGCACGGCAAAACGTCAACGTGCATAAAATGAAGCTGTGCGGTACCAAAGTCATTTCCGTTTCCGGCGGCACCTGCACTCTCAAAGATGCCATCAATGACGCTCTGCGTTATTGGACTTCGCATGTGGAAGACACGTTCTATCTGTTCGGCACAGCCGGAGGGCCCCATCCGTTCCCAACCATCGTACGGCATTTTCAGTCACCTATCGGCACCGAAGCACGCGACCAATGCATGGATACACTCGGAAAACTCCCCGATATGGTGGTCGCCTGTGTCGGCGGCGGGTCTAACGCCATCGGCATTTTTTCCGGCTTCATAGACGACCCTGCCGTTAAACTCATCGGGGTCGAAGGCGGCGGCAAAGGCTTGGATACACATGAACACTGCGCCACACTGGTCAAGGGAACCGTCGGCATTCTGCATGGCGCAGAAACATTTGTGCTGCAGGATAAAAACGGCCAAATTCATGAAACCGAATGTATCTCGGCCGGGTTGGATTACCCCGGTGTCGGGCCGGAACACGCTTATCTGAAGGAAACCGGACGAGCTGAGTATTTTGCTGTTTCGGATGAAGAAGTGTTGGACGTTTTTGAATTGTTTACGCATTCGGAAGGTATTATTCCGGCGTTGGAAAGCTCACATGCCCTCGCATGGCTGGTTTCG
>JADHXS010000118.1 GCA_016782835.1 Phycisphaerae bacterium
GATTCCTGACACCCTTATAGGGTGGTAAGTTCCGCGAGCAGATTGTAATTTACAATTGTAACGATGTATCGCCTCGCAAAAGCGAAAATTTTCAATCATGATTGGTATAAAAAAAATAATGCGACAGGAGAAAAGCATAAATGAATAATAAAAAACTTGCCTTATTAGGAATTATTGCCGTGCTTATGACCGGAGCGGTGATTCTGCAGCATCAAATCGGGCGCAATGTCCATATGGCGGAATTCAGCAGCTCGGCGTTGATTGAAGGTCTGGCTATTGACTCGGTTGCCGCGATTCAAATTACCAGTCCGAACGAAAGTCAGATAGTTAAACTGGTCCGGGGAAACGGTCAGTTTGTTGTCAGTGATAAAGATAATTATCCGGTGGATGTTGGTAAGATCAATGATTTAATCAACAAGTGTCTTGATATTCGAACAATCGAAACAATTACCTCCAATCCGGACAACCATGCGGATTTAAAGGTTACCGAGGAAACGGCCCGTTATCTAATTGCCTTCTTGGACAGGGAAAAAAAATCGATTGCGACAGTGGCACTTTCGGAAGTGGATCCCGAAACAAATACGGCACATGCACGTCTTTTATCCGGTAATGATGTTTACAGTATTCGGGGTGCACCGTGGTTTAACACGCAAGCCATCGACTATATTGATACGGAGCTTCTAAGTGTGCCGCTTGAGAAAGTCAGCAGCGTGGCTGTTAAAACGTCTGACAGCAGCTATGTCCTGTCTTCTCCGGAGGGAACGGATGAGGTTTCGCTTGAAAAGATGCCCGAAGGCAAGCAGTACAGGGGAACGGTTTATCAGACGGTTTTTGGAGCGTTAAGTTCACTGCGGTTTGAAGATGTCAGCGCGCCTTCGAATGTTCCGCAGGAATTGGATTTTGATAAAACCTATATCTGCAAACTGTATGACCTGACTGTTTATAAGTTGTCAATCGCGGAAAAAGACGACAAAACTTACATCAAGATATCGGCGGATTTCCTTGATAAAGCCCCTGTTGAAAAAACAGTCGGCGAAGTGGAGTCTGATGAGGAGTTGAAAAAGAAAGAAGCCAAACTGCTGGCGATTGATGCGGTCAAGGAATTTAATGCGATGCATAAGGAATGGGTTTACCAAATTCCTTCCTATAAGGCAGAGCAACTGATAAAACCGCTTTCAGCGCTTATTGAGGATATTCCACAACCTGAAGAAAAATCTGAACCACTGCAAGAGAACGCTGCGGAAACGTCCGAAAACGCTGTCTCTGAAGGTTAAATCAGGAATTCTCCAATAAGCAAGGAGACGGCGGACAAACAAAACTTGATGTCTACCGCTGTCGAAGATACTGAAGCTGATCCGGCAGAGGAATGTTATTGCCGAAATTATCTTCGCCATAGCCGTTTTCCGTCAGCAGCTTGATGTCTTCCAGAACTCGTTTGTCGCCGATAAAAACAGCTTTAATAGTGGCGACGATATCGATCTTTCCGGTCACCTGAAGTTTGGCGATTTCATCGGTCACACGCTCCAGAACTCCGGTTGCCGGTTGGAATGTTTTTTTCTCAATATTAAGCGGCTGTTCATAAATGATAATTTTCCCGCGTTCTGCCAGGGTCATGATGGCATTGCGAATAATTGAAAAACAATCCTCTTCATCTGTTTTTGTGGAATCAAGGTTCAGCTTAATGATTTCCTCTGCAAGCGAGCGACGTTTGTAGGCATTGATTTTTTCATTGGCTCGGAATAACTCCAACGGGGAACTTGCATCGTATGTGTCACCCTCCAGCTCCATTTTTACCGTACTTCCGTAGTGCAGAACAAGTTTTGAGATCAAGGTGGAGGGGCGCACATGAAAACCGCGATACGGCGGAACGGGAACCTGGATCCGGCTGATTTCCGTATACCGCTTGAGCATATTTTGGCATAGCCGTTCGGCACAGTTTAAGTATTGGGAAACAAAATTGATGCAGTAATGGATGAGCCTTTCAAGAAGCTTTTGCGGGTCGACCAGGCGTTTTCGACCCTTGGAACTGTGCTGGGCAGCGGGACCGGCGTGACGCTCATAGTAATGGGCCAGATCGCGGGCCGTACGCAGCAAATGCAAAACGACACTGATATGCCCCCGCAGAATGGGAAGGTCCTTGTCAAAGACTTCTGTTTCTGTCGTCGAAACATATGTGTCATAAAGGGATTGGAGATTGTGAAAACGAAGTTCCAAAGAACGAAGTTTTTCTTCACTGATGGGCCCCGTCAACTCACACAAGTACGCTTCCGGGCCTGTTTGGTTACGAGGAAGAATTCGTTTACTTTCCGCCGCCAGATTGAGAAATGCGGTCGCCAAAAGTGAGACGGTTTTCGAGACCGCTTCAATCTTTCGCATGGCAAGGTCATGCGGCAGACGCCCGGCGGGTAATTGCTCGCCATAAAAATTTGTTTGGGTCAATGTTTTCGGCAAAGGAAGACGAAGTTTTTCGGCTTCTTCCAGCAGTTGTTGGGTTGATTTGACGAGGGTTTCTTCAGAAAAGAGAAGCGTTTCTTCCGTCATTTCAGAAAAATCCTGTTTGACTTCGAGGAGTCGATATGCGGGAATCGAATGCTGGATATGAAGCAGTTCATAGCTCACATTGGAGAAAAGTTTAATAGCCGCGGTGAGGGAACCAAAACGAGCCCACCGGCAATTATTACGGGCGCCATAAGAATCCAGCAGTTCTTCGATCTGCGTGGACTGTGACAGCAATTCTCCCAGCAAGGGACGTGTCAGAATGTTTTTACGGTCGGAATTGCTGACGACATAACCGGCCGCGTTAAAATAACGTTCACATCGGCGGGCAATCAAATCTTTGAATTCTTTGTATGATATTGTTACAGGGCCCATTGTTTTTGGCTTATCCTGAATAAGGTCAATGCTTATTTTATTTTCACGTTATATGGGATTTAATTTAGAATACAAAATTTTACTTGGTTTTGTAAAAAATTCAAGAATCCCTTCTGCATAATTTTACTCCAGGTCGAATTGTGCCACTAAAAACGTATGATCGCTGGGTTTTGTCCACCCTCGGGGTTCTTTATCAATCCAGCAATTTTGACAGATTTCTGCTAATGACGTTGTTGCCATAATATAGTCCAACCGCCATCCTATATTCCGTTTAAAACCATTTGGGACGCGATAATCCCAAAATGTATAATGTTCCGGTTCAGGACAAAATTCCCGAAAAACGTCAGTCAGTCCCCATTTCATGACGTTTTCAAGGGCATTTTGGACCGGCTGACAAAAACAAACATGCCCCCAAAGTTCCTTTGGATTATGGACATCAATATCCTGACGAGCCACGTTAAAATCACCAAGCCAGACCAATGGTTCGCTGGGGGTGTGATTTTTTTCAAGATAACCCTTTAGCCAGCCGAACCAATTGAGCTTATATTGGAATTTTTCAGAATTAACGTCCATTCCCTGGGGGATATAGGTATTCAGGATGGTAACCTCTCCGATTTTAGCCTTTAAGAAACGTGCCTGGTCGGTTGGGTCTTGAGGCAGGTGCGAAACAATCTCGACGGGCATCTTCTTGCTTAAAATAGCGACTCCATTGTATTTTTTTTGGCCTCGGTAAATGATATGGTAGCCTGTTTCTTCAAGAGCATCTATCGGGAAATCCGCATCCTGAACCTTCGTCTCCTGAATTGCCAGGATATCCGGTTGATGGGTTTTAAGCCATGTCCGGATAATATCCAGTCTGCTTCGTAATGAATTGACATTAAATGTCGCGATTTTCATTGTCTGGACTAATCTTTCATTTTTGCTCGTATGTCAGGATGTGTTTCTTTTTCTTTGATTTGTGGGTTCGGTTGTTGTTCGTTTGTCCGATGGGGGTTGCAGCTTTCAATGATATTCAGTAATGCCATCAGAAAACTGAGCATACTTTCAGCGCCCTGATTTAAATTCGCGCCGTTTTTCTGCAGACCATCCGAACACCCTTTGGTACGAAAATCATAAAGAGGCAGGGACAAATCATTTTCACCGAGAAACCAGCCAAAGGCTTTTTTTTGTAGTTTCAGATAATTGGGATTGTCGGTTGCCAGATAGGCTCCCCCGCACATCATGACCGTACTGACAGCCTCCAGCGATTGCTGGTCAAACCGGGCCCTGGCTCCTTTATAGCGAAACCAGCCATTACAGCCGATAAAACTGAAATGTTCACCAGAAAAGGTCTTTTCAAGAAGAAAATCACTGGTTTTCGTGGCGGTTTCAAGATAGGTCTGGTTGCCTGTTGTCAGATAAGCTTCAAATAAGGCGTATGGTAAAACAGCATTGTCATAACATAAAATATTTTCAAACCACTGCCAGTCTTTTTTTTGGTTTTTCTCATAGAGTTCAACCAGGTCTTCTGCCGCGGTGTGCATATACCGTTTTATGTCGCTGGCGCCCGGAAACTGAGTCAAATATTGCTGCATTCCGAAGATTGCATACGCTTTGCCACGGGGAGAAATGGAGGAGATATGAGGGGCTGATTTGTCGAAAAGGTCTTTTATGACGTGGACCAATTCCGGCAGGGGGGGATTGGCAATGACCGAACCAAAAGCCCATAAGGCACGTCCCAGGCCATCATGAGCAGGTTCGGGGTCGATCCAGCAACGGTCATATCCCATGAAATTGTGAAACGTACCATCTTGGCGCTGCGCATGACAGGTAAAGGAAAGGTATATCCTAAATAATCTCAGTACCTCCGGTGATGAATACTGTGTGTAATACTTGGCCATGGCGATGACGCCTCGAGCATTGTCGTCAATACAGTATCCGTGATTTCGGTTCGGCAGCATGAATGCGGCGTGTTGTATAAGACCGGTATCGTCGGTCAAATCCTGCAAATGGTCTAACGAGGGCTCCGGCATATCCTGCGGGGAGAGGCCCGCAGCTTTCTGTGAAAATGTTTTGGTTTGCACCGTGGTTGACGGGATCTTTTTGCAAAACAGTTCCCAATAATGCTGTCCGACCGTTGGCCAGGTCATCATTCGGCCATAATCATAAGCCCGACGACGCAACTGCAGGAACTTGTTTTCGTCATGCATCAGTTCGATAATTGCTTCGGACAACTGTTTGGGGTCGTTAAAGGGAATCAGCACACCCCGGTCATCGCTGAGTAATTCTTCGGCTGCCCAATAAGGGGCCGAGACGACGGCTTTTCCGGCGCCGACGGCAAAAGCCAGTGTTCCGCTTGTTAATTGCTCGCGATTCTGGTAAGGAGTCACATAAATATCCGTGGCACAAAGGAAATTATGCAGCCGTTCATCACTGACGAATCGATTATAAAACATGACATTATTTTGAAGTCCCAATTCGTCAACAATGCGCTGAAGCTCAAAACGGTATTCTTCGCCATCATGCCGCAGTACATTCGGGTGGGTCGCGCCAAGAATAATATACAGGATGGAGGGGTCTTCTTCGACAATCGCCGGCATGGCTTTCAGCATGTGCTCGATGCCTTTGTTACGACTGAGTAACCCAAATGTTAAAATTGTTTTTCGGCCTTCGATTCCGAATTTGTGCTTATAGTAGCTGCTGTCCACGAAGGGCAGGTTGGGGATGCCGTGAGGAATCAGTAAAATTTTATTCGCATCAATGCCATAAATGTCCTGGAGCATATCAATGCCGCGTTTATTCATCACGATGACTTTGCTTGACAGGGCACACACATCGGACGTTGATTGCAGATACATCGGTTCGGGGTTATTGATGATCGTATGCAGCGTTGTGATGATGGGCGCATCGAGGCGCTTTAAAAGCAGGTTTAAATAATTGCCAGCGTCACCGCCGAACAAGCCGAATTCATGCTGCACTGAAACGAGGTCAATGTGACTGAAATTGAGGTAGTCTGCTGCACAAATGTAGTCATTTTTTACGTTTTTGCGGATTTCAAATTTGACCGGGTCGTTGTATTGATGTTCATGACTGCTTACCATTGCGACGACCAGGGGCTCAAAAGACGTTTTGCCACAGGCGGAAATATTCGTAATCAGGTCGTGACAGAACGTGGCAATCCCGCACTGTCTGGGTAAATGGGAAGATATAAACGCAACCCTTCTAAATGCTTCATTTGGCATAACGATTCCCTTACTCTGACTGAATAGCCTATATCTAAAGAAGATGTCTTTTATTATAGATTTAATTAAAAAACTGTCAACAAGTACTATCGAAATGCTAAAGACAGGTCTATTTCCAGACTTATGAGGTCGAAAAAGAAACTTTTTTCTAATAAAATTATAATAACTCAAACTGACCGATTTTATGCTAAATTTTCATGTAAGTTTATTCTTAATAACAGGTTATGTTAATTCTACAAAGCTGTTTTTTCGAACAAAATTCCAGGAAAACCCTTATTTTTGATGTTTCTGAGCACTTTTAAAC
>JADHXS010000119.1 GCA_016782835.1 Phycisphaerae bacterium
CGCTGAAGCTTCGAGACAAGTATAGTCAATTTGACGCGCTGAAACGATTCGGTATTGAAGAGGTGCCAACGGAGGAACCTGCCGGCTGTCAATGCGGCCAAGTGTTGTGTGGACTTTTGGACCCGCCGCAGTGCGACATGTTCGGTAAGAAATGTACACCCGATACGCCGGTTGGTCCCTGCATGGTCAGCACCGAAGGCGCCTGTGCGGCGTGGTATAAATACGGAAGATAATACGGAAGGAGAATATTAAATGAAATATCCGGAAGTCTGCCTTATACCTGTTTTGATGTTGGCGGATTATTATCTTACTATACTTGGCGCTGTTTTAATGGCTAAACAGTTTTCTAATTATGTAGTTTTTGAGCAATATGAATTGAATCCAAGATTCCAAAAGGCAATTAATAATAAAAAGTTAATAAATGGCAAGCTTTTTTTGTGTATACTAATGGTAACAGCATGTGCTGTGTATATAGCTGAAATATCTCCTTTTCCAGCAGAATTAGTTATTTTAATGCTTGGTTATGTGCTGACTATATATAGTGTGATTGTTGGCAGGCATATTGCGAATATTTTTATATATCTTTATTTTCTTAAAAGACCCGATAATATTAAAGGAAAAATCGAATATACCTACGAAGCATCACTTTTCATGTCAATATATTACAATTTTATTCCTTTGATTGCTCTGCTCGTTATTTATATATATGAAAAAAGTTTATTTGTACTGGGTGGGATATTGGGAATAGCTTCTATGACGATTAGTCATTTTCAGTTTCTTAAAAAAAGGAAAGAGAAAAAAGCAGAAGAAGTAAATAATTTAGAGAATAATCTACAAAAATGAGATGGTTGATTAGGTTTTTGTATGGAAGAAAAGAAAAACATTATGTTAGCCCACGGCGGCGGCGGACGGTTGATGGGTGATTTGATTCATCGCACGATTGTGCCGAAGTTTGGTGATGGTCGGTCGGTGCAGTTGACCGATTCGGCAATGGTGGATGTGCCTGCGGGCAAACTGTGTTTTACGACGGACAGTTTTGTCGTCAAGCCGCTGTTTTTTAACGGCGGCGACATTGGCAAGCTGGCGGTGTGCGGCACGGTGAATGATTTAGCGGTTGCCGGGGCAAAGCCATTAGCCCTGAGCCTATCGCTGATACTGGAGGAAGGGCTGGAGATAGAAGTTTTGGAAAAAATCCTGCAAAGCATTGGCGATACCGCAAAGAATGCCAATGTCCAGATTGTTACCGGCGATACCAAAGTAGTCGAAAAAGGTTCCGCCGACGGCATCTTCATCAATACCGCCGGTGTGGGAATATTGATGGATAAAGCCAGCCCATCGTTTACGCAGATTCAGCCGGGCGATGCGATTTTGATAAACGGCACGATTGGCGACCACGGCATGACGATTATGTCGCAACGGGAAGGGTTGAAATTTCAAACCCTGCTGAAAAGCGATTGCGCCTGTCTGCATGAGTTGACCGAAATACTATATGAGAATTTCGGTGACAAAGTCAAATTCATGCGAGACCCAACCCGCGGCGGCGTTGCGGCAACGTTGAACGAAATTGCCCAATCAGCGAACGTGAATGTCGAATTGAAAGAAGCAGATTTACCGATTGATAGAACAGTTCAAACCGCAGCGGATATGCTGGGCTTTGATTTGCTCAATATTGCCAATGAAGGCAAAGTGCTGGCGGTGGTCGATGGCAGTGTTGCCCAGCAAGCGATTGAGTTGTGGCAAAAGCATCCACTTGGGCAAAAGACAGCGATTATTGGAATGGTTTCCGAAGCCAAAGACGAGGCGTTGGTGGAACTGGTAACAAAAATCGGCGGCCGGCGGATTGTTCAGACCCCGTACGGCCGTGAATTGCCGAGGATTTGCTAATGCACGAAACAGTCGTCGCCGAAAGTATTTTGAAAACAATTCTCGAAAACGCCAGACAGACAGGCGCCAAACCGGTTAGTGCGATTATTTCCTGCGGCCAGTTCAATGTGTTAAATGACGAGGTCATGAGTTTTGCGTTTGAGACCGCCGCGGCGGGAACGTTTTGTGAAGGCATGACGCTGACGGTTAAGCATATTCCCATGCGGGCTACCTGTAAGCAATGTAAGACGACGTTTGAGTTTGATATTTACCACCCCGTCTGCAAACAGTGCGAAAGCGGCGAGTTTGACTTTGAACCCGATGCACCGCTGCTGCTGGAAGAAATTGAATTTGAGGAAAATGAATGAAAGTATCATTGAATCAGAAAATTTTAAGCCGCAATGAAGAATGTGCCCAAAAGAACAAGGCATTTTTTGTCGAGCATGGCGTGTTGTGCCTGAATTTTATTTCTTCCCCCGGCTCCGGCAAAACCACGACCATCGCCCGAACCATAAGGGATTTAAAGGACAAATTAAAAATCGGCGTCATCGAGGGCGACATCAAGACCGATACCGATGCGCAGAAGATTCGCGCCGCCGGCGCCGATGCCATACAGATTGAAACGCGGGGCGCCTGCCATCTGTCCGCCGAACAGGTCTATAACGCCATCAAGGCACTGGATGCGGAAACAAAAGATGTGGTCATTATTGAAAATGTTGGCAATCTCGTTTGTCCGTCAGCGTTTGACTTGGGCGAAAACAGCCGGGTGGTCATGCTGTCCGTGCCGGAAGGCGATGACAAACCCGTCAAATACCCCGGGACCTTCGCTGGGGCGGAAGTGGTGCTGATAAATAAGATTGACCTGATGGAGCATATTGAGTTTAACCTGGAACGGGTATTAGCTGATATTCGTGTAGTCAATCCGAATGCCAAAATCTTTCAGGTCTCCGCCGCCACAGGCGAGGGACTTGACCAATGGTATGAGTGGCTGCTCAAACGCGCAGGCAGGAGCGACGACTAAAGATCATAGATGGAAAATCCGTCCCGATAAGATTTTTTCAAGAATACATCGGCTTCCGGCAGATTTGAGAATTCTTTCTTCTCCGCATCCCACAACAATTTCTGCTGCATCAGCTTTTCACGCAGTTCCACCCGCAGTGCGATATTACCCATTAATACTACTTCCGTCAACGGCCCTGCAAATCCAAAATTCGCCCCGGCCGGCTTACCACCCTTACACGCCGCGACCCATTCTTCGTAATGTCCGATCGAACGGGGCAATGTTTTTGCAGGCAGAGTGTATTCCTTCATTTTCGTCTCCGGGATAATCCGCCCGTCGAGAATTTTCCCCTTATCGCCGATATACAATGTTCCGCCATCCCCCATTCGCCGCCCCGGTTCCAACTCCACTGGGCGGGGCGGTTTCAAACCGCCGTCATACCACCTTACCGTCACTGGCGGCATTTCACCCCGCGCCCCGAACGCATACGTCACCATCGAAGCCACCGGATATGTTTCCGAATTGACCCGTGAACAACTTGCCTGAACCGAAAGCGGATACCCCAGCTTCAATGCTCGAAAAACTGAATCCAGCGCATGGCAGCCGATATCCCCCAGTGCGCCGGTTCCAAAATCCCACCAGCCGCGCCATTTGAACGGATGATACGCCGGATGATACGGCCGCACAGGCGCCGGTCCCAGCCATAAATCCCAGTCAATATGCTCCGGCACCGCCGGCTGGTCCCCCGGTCGCTCCACACCCTGCGGCCAGTATACCCCAAACGTACCCTGCATCGGCCGGTCCGTCCAGACATGAACCTCACGCACCGGTCCAATCGCACCGTCGGCGATAAACTCCTGAATCAGTCGCGTATGCTCGGAGGCCTGCCCCTGGTTGCCCATTTGCGTGGCAACCCCCATTTCCGCAGCGACTTGACGCATCATCCGGGCCTCCTCAACCGTATGCGTCAGCGGTTTTTGACAATACACATGCTTGCCCATCTTAATCGCCGTCACAGAAATCAGTGCATGCGTATGATCCGGCGTTGCGACCACTACCGCATCGATGTTTTTCTCCTTTTCCAGCATCACTCGAAAATCCCGATAGCGTTTGGCATTCGGAAAACGATTAAACGCCCGGCTGGCATACTGGTCATCTACATCACATAACGCCGTGATATTCTCCGAACTCAAACTTTCCGCATCCGAGTACCCCTTGCCTCCGACTCCTACACAGGCGATATTGAGCTTCTCACTGGGCGGCGTCTGTCCGTTGCCTCCAAGCACAAACCGCGGTACAATCGTAAACGCACCGAAAACAGCCGATTGTTTTAATAAACTTCGCCGAGACAACAGAGAATGTTGGTTTTGTGTGTTGGATGCTATGTGAAAGACCCCTCAAAAAGTATGTAATCATTCGATTTTCGTCCAGAATAAACGATTTTTGCTGAAAAACAAGATTTTCAATCTTTTCTGTGAATCTAAAACGCCAATCATTGAAATTTTATTGCAAAACCGTATAGTATTATATAACTAACTGTGGATAAGCGATCGGACGGATTTACCTTTATGCCGGATAATTGGTTGAAAACAGAACAGGGAAGAACAATGGATTCATTTAACTATAGAAACGGAAAACTGTACGCTGAAAATGTGAATGTTGCAACCATTGCCGCTCAGGTTGGTACGCCGGTTTATATCTACAGCAAAGCGACCTTCATGGACCATCTCAAGAAGATTCAGGCCGCCTATGCGGACATTGACACAACCGTCTGTTATTCCATTAAGGCTTGCGGCAACATCAATATCTTAAAAAGCCTGGCGGAAGCCGGCAGCGGCTTCGACATCGTCAGCGGCGGTGAACTCTATCGTGCCCAACAGGCCGGAGCGGACATGAGTAAAATCGTCTTTGCCGGTGTCGGCAAAACCGACGTCGAAATCCTCGAAGCCCTCGACGCGGGCATCGGCTATTTCAATATCGAGTCGGAGGCCGAACTGGAAAACCTGATTAAGCTTTGCAAAGAACACGGCAAAAAAACCAAAGCGGCCCTGCGGGTCAATCCGGACATCAAATACGATTCACATAAACACATCACCACCGGCGTCAAGGAAACGAAATTCGGCGTGGATATCGAACGGGCGCACAAGGTCTTTGATACCTATGCCGGCAACGGCGTCGTCGAAATGTCCGCCATCCACGTGCATCTCGGCTCCGGCGGCAAGACCATCGACCCGTATGTCAATTATGTCAAAAAAATCTTGCCCCTTGTTGCCGACCTGCGTGCCAAAGGCTATACCATCGACACGCTGGACCTGGGCGGCGGCTATGGTGCCGATTATGAAACTGATACCGTCCCCTCGGCGGCCGATTATGCGGCGGGGATTGTGCCGCTGCTGAAAGCCGCTAATCTCAAGCTGATTCTCGAACCCGGCAAAAGTATCATTGCCAACGCTGCGATTATGCTCACCCGCACGGTCTTCAAAAAAACCGGCGGCGAAAAAACATTCGTCATTGTCGATGCGGGCATGAACGACCTGATTCGCCCGTGCCTCTACGAGGCGTTTCACTTTATCTGGCCCGCACAAGTGGAAGAAAAATTCGTCCCCGATAAACGCGCCAAAAAACTTAACCTTCCAGGTACGGAAACAGTGGACATTGTCGGCCCCGTCTGTGAAGGCGCGGACTTCTTCGCCAAAGACAGGACAATGCCCCCGGTGGCGCGGGGCGATCTGGTCGCGGTCTTTTCCGCCGGGGCTTACGGCTATACCATGGCCAGCAACTACAACGCCCGCCCCCTCTGCGCCGAAGTCCTCGTCAACGGCGACACGTTTGAAGTTATCCGCAAGCGCCAGACCTACGAAGACCTCGTCGCCTTGGAAAAATAATGTGACGCCGGCTTCCAGCCGGCATGTATTGTCACCCCGGCCTTGAACCGGGATCCAGTTAAGCCCAAAGGGCTTAAACAATAATAGCCCCGGGTGGAACCCGGGGAAAGGAAGAACGAAATATTTTCACCCGACTCTGAAAGGGTCGAATGCCGAAGGAGAACACATGGAAGAGCAAAAAAAACAAATCAAAAAGGGCTGGAAAATCTTCTGGAGTATTGTCGGGACCGTTTTGTTTATTTCCTATTTTGCTTTACTTGGCGTTTTGATCTTCTTTCGGCAAGGCAGGACACATTACTTGGACGGTCTGAATGGAACGTTCATTGGTTACGCACGGTATTTTTATTCAATTTTTCTTTGGCTTTTGATGATACCTGTATTTGGCCTTACATTGACTTATGTGTGTATCGTGAAATCATTTTTTGGAATAAGTAAAGGATTCCATCATCTGAGAATTGTTTTACTTGTAATCCTGCTTGTGCTAAATTATAGTTAATCCACCAGCTCTGCTGGTGAGAATTGAAAAGGCTCCGCCGTGACGAGCGTTTTTATTGCTTTTGACTACTTTCTGCGGTAGGATGTCGAAAAACGAGTTTTTCAGCACCTACCGCTGAAAGTAA
>JADHXS010000023.1 GCA_016782835.1 Phycisphaerae bacterium
AGGCGTGTTATTTTATGCCTATCTATCGAAAGGATTTACGAATGGAATGGCTGTACCCAATCGCATTACGAATCATCGCCGCCGTAGCCCTGATCTATTTCGGGCTGAGCCTGTTTAATATCCATTGGCTCATGCGCATCCGCATTCTGGCTTCGCTGGGCACCGGTGCCCTCATCGTCGGCGCACTGGGTTATGCGTTCTTAAAGCCCCAGGACCCGCTCGGCACTATCAGCCTGTTTACAGGCGAAATCTCGATCGCAGATGCCGCTATTGTGATTGCGCTGGGCTTTGCTGCCGGCATCATCGCAACATTGGCCTGTTATCCGCTCGGCAATATCCTGGGCCCTTTCGCCGCCCCGGCCGGACTGGGTGTATTAGCCCTTTTCACCGGCGGCATCAAACAATTATTACTCACAAACGCATCATTCCAGCAGCGAAATGCCCTCTACGGTTCTCTCCGCCTCGAATCCCTTCTCTGGCTGGCCGTTGGTGCTGCCGGCTATGCCGCCGTTTTCTTGACAACAAAGCTGACCCACAAAAAAGCGTTGCTTCTGCACCCCGAAACAGTCCCGCAGAAAAAAAATGACCAATGGATCAATGCCCTCATCGCCGTGGTCGTCACGGCCGCAGTCGTGTATTTTACGATTGGTGTTTTTGTCCGCGATATTCGTCAAATCGACGAAAAACTCGGGTACGTCGTGGGAACACCCGGAAACGGGCAGATCGCTTTCGGCGTCCTCGTCTCGGTCGGCCTGGCGGCATTTCTGGTAAAGCGGTTTCTTCAGGCACACTTCATTCCGGTGATTATCGGGGCAATCGCACTTTACATCGGACTTTTCACTAAATTCATCGGCTCAGACGCCCTGAATCATATCGTACAAACATGGCCGGTCGATTTCTTTCCACACGCCATTTATGCCATAACCCCGATACAATTTGTCCCGTTTTCAATCATCGGCGCAATGACGGGTTACTGGATAGCCATACGTCTCATGCAGAAACCGGACGAGGAGAAATAGTCCGATAATTTTTTATCCCGCTCCGATTGAAAACGGAATTTCAACTCAATGAAAAACACCGTAACCTTTTATATAAAAAGAACTTACAGGTTGTCCGTTTGGTCTTTAGGCTTTTTTTTGCTCCATTTTAAAAATATTCGTTACTTACAATACCCCAAATAGACGAAAAAAGGATTGCTTCATAGATAAGGGATGCTGGAGAAGTATTTTTTTTAGCACTTATGTCATTGAAAACGTATAAATGGTAGGAAAAGGTTTCTTGAACCCAGACAATTGGATACTGAGCCAGGAAACCGACCAGCAACGGAAAAACAGGGAGTGATTTATGTTGGTCTTAAGCAGACAAAAGGATGAGTCAATCATGATTGGCGACGACGTGGAAATCACCATTGTGGATGTTCGCGGTGATAAAGTCCGGTTGGGAATTAATGCCCCCCGGAGTATTGCCGTTCACCGTAAAGAAATCTATCTCGCCATTCAGAAGGAAAAACAAGAAAACGAACATCAAACAAATCCGGCGGGGAATAAATAAATACGCCTTTTTGAATCAGTGAATCACTATCTGGATTTCCCAAAAGAGCATAGCAATGCTCTTTTTTTATTGACTCTCCTTTACCGAAATATTCGGCGCTTCAATAATCCATAGGAATCAAAAGCCGCTTTCCGACTCAGGACAATCGCCAGCAGAATCGTAATCGATGTTCCCGTGAAAATGGCAATCATGATGGCAATTTGATACATTACCGCTACCGACGGATCGGAACCGCCCAGAATCACACCGGTCATCATGCCGGGCAGTGAAACCAATCCAACCGTTGCCATCATCGCAATCGTCGGAGCCAATGCTTCCTGCAGCGCCAGTCGCAAACAGGGCCGGGTCGCCTCCGCTAATGTCGCACCTTCGGCTAATTGCTGAAAGAAGGCCTTCTGTCCCTGTCGGATGGACTGATAGTATTTGCGTACTCCGATGATATTGGCTCGCAGACAGTTCCCAAGAATCATTCCGCCGATGGGAATCACAAACCGGGCCTCCAATAAATCGGAACCGTGCAGAATCACTCCCACAAAATAAACCAAAGGAATCGTCAACCCGACCAACAGCGCAATCAATAACGGCAGCGCAAGCTGTCGAAACGATAACCCCGCGCCGTGAAGTATCGACACATCCGCCACAACAATCATCACCAAAACCCACAGACCGTTCAGCCACGGATTGTTGAGTTTGAAGACCACCTGAAGATAGAGGCCGACGAATAAAAGCTGAATGGTCATTCGCACAATCGAAACCGTTATTTTTCCAAGCACCGGCGTTTTCGTCCAAAGCAAAATCGCAAACGGCAATACCAGCAATCCGTAACCGGCAGATAGATTCCAGAAGTGGATGGGTTCAGCGTTCATTGGCCGGCTCCTGTTGTGAAATTCAAATCAATCGTATCGTCCGCAATTTCCAGCAAAGTACTTTCGTGTGAAACGAACAGAATCGTACGGGACAGGTCGCTGATGAGTTCTTTTTTGACAATGGCCTTAATCTCTTTATCAAGTGCGGAAAACGGCTCGTCCAAAAGCAATATCGGCCGTCGGAGCAGTAAGGCAATAGTAATCGCAATACGTTGTTTTTCTCCACCGCTCAGGTCGCTTATGTCTTTATCGAGCATTTTTTCATCAAGCCGGAACTGACAGCAATAATCAGACACCGCCCGGCGATCCCATTCGAGATGTGCATTGGCATGATAGCCAAAGGGCCGGCGAATACGGTCAATGACAGGCCCTTCACCGAGATCAGGTTCCTGGGCGACATACGCAATCTTGCTGCGTAAATGCCAGACGGACTTTTCCGTCAACGATTCGGCCCCGATGGTAATATCACCTTGCGTCGGAACGACCAGCCCCATCAGGGCTTTCAATAGTGTGCTTTTACCACTCCCGGACTGGCCCGCAATGCAAATTTTCTGCCCGGTCTGAACATCAAAACGGACATTGGCGAATAAAGCTGCCTGTCCATAGCAAACGGTCAAATTGTCAACCTTTATGTTCATATTGAAACCACGGATTTCACAGATTCACACAGATTTTTTATAGTTGTCATTCCCGCGAAGGCAACATAATCGCACTATATACTTTATCGCAGCCACTGTTGGAGGTTTTGGGCTAATATTTTTATGTCTTGGGTTTCGAGGATGCAGGCTTTGATTGGAGCGGAGATTTTCAGCTTTGTCAGTGCCTTTTCGACGCGGGTCCAGAGCTGCTTTCTTTTTTTATCTGTTTCCGCCAGGTACAGTTCCGTCACAATTTCCTGTAACTTCGTCAACTGGATGGTGTCCAGATTCTCGTAATAATTGCGAATGACTTTTTTTTGATACGATGAATATTCCTTTGCCATAGCTGAAAATCCTTATTTTTGTTTCAGTCTTTCGCCCCATCGGGGCTTAAAGAAAGGAAACCCCTTCTTTCCGGAGGCTCACGCCTCCGGCTATTATACTATGACCCCTTCGGGGTCGAAAGATACCATCGGCCAAAATTCAATCTACTATGTTGCCCTTTCAGGGCGTTCTTTAAAATTTTTCGGCTTCTATCTTACCGGGGCGTTGCCCTCAGCTATGATATTTTGGCCCTTCGGGCCGGAAACGATGTCACCGGTCATATCTTAGCATTCATTCAACAATTTAATGAAAAAAACTTCCTGAATTTATTTGAATCGCATTCTGTTTGTGGTATATTACCTTTTCGTTTGTACCAAAAATGCGTTTTATTGTGAAGCCGAGAACAATAAACTATCAAATTTGACCTTTTTAGAACAGCTAAGTTATGAACATTAAACCATTTAAAGCTTATCGTTTCAACCCGAAAATTGTCGGCGACGCCGGAGCCTGCATCGCCCCGCCGTATGATGTGATCGATGCGGCCCAGCAAAAGGCCCTTCACGAGCAAAATCCCTATAATATTGTCCGGGCCATCAAAGGACAAAAAGGTGCCGATGATACGAACGGCGACAACGTTTACACCCGCGCGGCCGACTATCTGAATAAAGCCATCGAAGACGACGCCCTGTTACAGGATGCCAGCGACGCCATCTATGTGTATGTTCAGGATTTCCGGATTGCCGACAAACACTACGAACGGTCCGGCGTCATTGCACTTGGCGGACTGACGCAATTCGGCAAAGGCGTCCAGCCGCATGAGAAAACCCTCGAAGGCCCGAAAGCCGACCGGCTGAATTTGACCCGTGCGACGGCCTGTCAGTTGGGACAAATCTTTATGCTGTACGATGACCCGGCTAACGTGGACCGTAAAATCGTTGCCGAAGCGGTTAAAAAAGAGGCGGTTATCGATATGACCGACGAAGAAGGCGCACGGCACCGCTTGTTTGTGGTTGACGAACCGGAAGTCATCGGCGACTTTGTCGACATGATGGCGGATAAAAAAACGATTATCGCCGACGGCCACCACCGTTATGAAACGGCGTTGAACTACTGGGCCGAAACACAGAATGAGCAGGCCGCTTACCAGATGATGACATTTGTGAATATGCGCAATGAAGGGCTTGTGATTCAACCGACACACCGGCTGTTGATGAACATGTCCGATTTTGACGTTGCCGCCCTGTTGGATGAACTCAAAGTAGAATTTGAGATTACGAAATTTGCCTTTGGCAGCAATGCTGAAAAGCAACAGGCTAAATCGCAAATGTTTAAAAAGATGCAGCAGGCCGGCGCTGAGAACCAGAATGTGTTTGGTCTTTATGCGGCGAATGATGCATTCTATACCATCCTGCTGAAAAAGACCGAAGCGATGGCCCAATTATGCCCGGAGATGAGTCCGGCTGCTTTAAAACTGGATGTGAATGTATTGCACAAGCTGATTCTTGAAAAGTATCTTGGCATCTGCGATATCAAATTAGCCGGCGAAAGCCACCTGGTTTATATCAAGGACTTAGGAGACGCCATTGACCTGTCCATTGAAAAAGTTGACCGCGGCGAAAGCGAAGGCGTTTTCTTCGTAAATTCCACCCGCATTGAGCAGGTGCAGGCAATTGCCGCGGCCGGCGAAAAGATGCCGCAGAAGTCTACGTTCTTCTACCCGAAAATTTTCTCCGGGCTGACCGTCCGGAAACTGAATATTGAACCGATACAACCGCAATTAACGAACAATAACCTTATTGGACAGGAGTGCTCGAAATGACAGACTGGAAAAACCCGCCGAAATTATTCATCCCGGGTCCGGTGCATGTATTGCCGGAAGTTTTAGAGCAAATGGCGCGTCCAACACTGGGACATCGTTTGAAAGAATATACCCAGTTGCACGGTGAAGTCGCCGAAATGCTCAAAAAAATTCTTGACACCGATCAACACATATTCCTCAGTACCTCATCAGCCTCCGGCATCTGGGAAGCCTGCATCCGTAACTGTGTACAGAAGGATGAAACGGTCCTGTGTACCATGTGCGGCGCATTTAGTGACAAGTTTGCATCCGTCACCAAAGCCTGCGGCCGCCAGGTCGAAGAGCTGAAGGTCGAATGGGGCCAGGCCATTACAGCAGAAATGATCGATGCGAAAATGGCCACCGGCAAGTATCCCATTTTGACGATTGTCTACAATGAAACCAGTACCGGTCTGACAAATCCGGTCTATGAAATCAGCGAGATGATGAAGGAAAAATATCCGGACGTGCTGGTGTTTGTCGATGTGGTCAGCGGTGTGATTGGTTTGCCGCTGCATTTTGACGAACTGGGCTGGGACGTTGCGTTTGCCTCGGTTCAAAAGGCATTTGCGATTCCGCCGGGATTTGCCATTGCCGCCGTCAGCAACCGTGCGGTTGAAAAGAGTGCGACTGTTCCCGAACGCGGCTATTACTTTGACTTCCAGCAGTTCGTCAAGGCCGAAGAAAAGAACCAGACGCCAACGACTCCGTCGATTCCGCATATCATGGCTTTGCATTATAAGTGCAATATGCTGCTGGAAGAAGGTATGGAAAACGTCTGGAAACGGCATCAGGAACTGGCCGACTATGTGCGTACATGGGGCGCTGACCAGGGCTTCGACGTATTCCCGCAGGCAGGCTATGAATCCAACACCCTGACGGCTTTCAAGAATACGCGAGGCATCGACATCGCCGCCGTGAACAAAGGCCTGCAGGAAAAGCACAATACCGTCTTTGGTAACGGATACGGCAAGCTGAAAGATAAGACCTTCCGTATCGCACACATGGGCGACTGCACCATCGCCGACCTGGAAGAACTGCTCGGTTGGATTGAGGACGAGATTAATTAGTTCAGCGTGGGCACGGCCCACCCTACTTTTGTCATTCCCGCGAAGGCGGGAATCCAGAGACAATAACACGGGCTCGCGGCTAACCCCGCGGGCCTTTTTTATGGTTTGTAGAGTCTTTATGACCATTTTTTTGTGATACTGCCCTTGGTCAATTACAGAATTGCTATTGAAATCGGTCTATAAAATTGATATAGTGGTTGATTCGGTCGTGTTATTAGATTTGAAACGTATGAACAGGAGTGCAAAATGGGCAAACATATTGCCATTGCCGGGGTAACCGGCGCCGTCGGACAGGAATTTTTGAGAATTATCGAAGAGCGTAAATTTCCCTTCGATTCGCTGAAAATGTTAGCCAGCTCGCGTTCGGCGGGCAAGAAAATCGACTTTATGGGCAAGACCTATACCGTCGAAGAACTGACCGCTAACAGCTTTAAGGGCATTGATATTGCCCTGTTTTCCGCCGGCGGCGGGCGCAGCAAGGAGTTTGCCCCGGCCGCGGTCAAGGCTGGCGCTGTTGTTGTGGATAATTCGTCGGCATTTCGCATGGACCCCGACGTGCCGCTGGTGGTGCCGGAAATTAATGCCGACGCGATCGCAACGCATAAGGGTATTATCGCCAATCCGAACTGTTCGACGATTATCGCCAATGTGCCGGTATATCCACTGCACAAGGCCAATCCCGTCAAACGCATGATTATCAGCACGTATCAGGCCGCCAGCGGTGCGGGCCAATCGGCAATGCTGGAGATGATTCAGCAGGCCAAGGAAGTACTCGACGGAAAACCCGTTACCTGCAAGACGCTGAAGTACCAGTTGGCGTTTAACCTGTACTGTCACGATTCCAAGATGGGGCCGAACGGTTACAACGAGGAAGAGATGAAGATGGTCAAGGAAACGCATAAAATCTTCAGTTGTCCGGATATCGCGATTACCTGTACCTGTGTGCGCGTGCCGGTCATGCGGACGCACTGCGAAAGCATTAACCTGGAGTTCACCAACCCGATGACGCCGGATCAAACGCGGGAGATTCTGGAGAACGCGCCGGGCGTCGGGATTATTGACGACCGTGAACATAACCGGTTCCCCATGCCGATTGACGCCAGCGGCAAGGATGACTGTTACGTCGGGCGGATTCGGCAGGATGAGTCGTTGCCGGGTAACCGCGGCATCAACCTGTGGGTCGCCGGGGACCAGATTCGTAAAGGCGCGGCGTTAAACGCGATTCAAATTGCGGAAAAATTACTGTAATCGAAAGCACACTTGCGATAAACTAAGGGCCGGATTTTGATGTCCGGCCTTTTTTTATGGAAAAGATGAGTAAACGCAGAATCAAACTTGTTATTCACTACGACGGCACCGCGTACCACGGTTGGCAGGCTCAGTGCGATGTCGATACGGTTCAATCGCAGATTGAGACTGCAATTGAGAAGTTATGCGGCTGCGAGGCAAAACTAATCGGCTCCTCTCGGACTGATGCGGGGGTTCATGCCATGGGGCAGGTCGCTCATGTTGATGTGGATACGCCGGTTCCCACAAAAAATATTATACGGTCCTTGAATCGTTATTTACCGAATGATATTGTGGTCGCCGGAGCCGAAGACGTTGATGAAATTTTTGATGCTATCCGCAGTACAACAAGTAAACTTTACCGGTACACCATTTATACCGGAAAGATCCGGCCGGTTCGCAAAATTCGGTATTGCTGGCATCGCCCCGGCAAACTCAACATCCCCAAAATGCAGCAAGCGGCGGCAAAAATGCTTGGAAAAAAGAATTTTAAATCATTTGCCTCCGCCGCAGACCAACGAGAAAGCTCTGTACGAACGATCCTGAAATGCGACGTCATCGAAAACAAACCTTTTATCCATATTGATGTTGAAGCAGACGGTTTTTTGTATAATATGGTGCGGAATATCGTCGGCACACTGGTGGACATCGGACGCGGACGCTGGCAACCGGAGTCTATCGATGAAATCCTCGCTGCCAAAGACCGTGCCGCCGCAGGACCGATTGCTCCGGCAAGCGGGTTATGTTTAATGGAAATAGATTATTGAGTTCTTAGTTTTCAGATATGAAGATTGTCCATATTATAACACGGTTAATTCTTGGGGGTGCTCAGGAAAACACGCTGATTACCTGCAGGCTGCTTGCTCAGCGAGGCCATGATGTTACTTTGATTACCGGTCCGGCTATCGGCCCGGAAGGCGCTTTGTTTGAACAAACTAAAACAGGCGGCTATGACGTGGTCGTCGTTAATAACCTGCGCCGAGCGGTCAATCCCGTTTATGATATTCCGGCATACTTTGAACTGAAGAAAATACTGAAACAACTTGCTCCGGACATCGTGCATACCCATTCGGCCAAAGCGGGCATTCTGGGACGGTACGCCGGCTGGGCATTGAAAGGTCAATTAGCAGGAAAAAAAGACCGTTTTCCGATTGTGCTGCACACCATTCACGGGCTGGCGTTTCATGACTACCAAAACGCCCTGCTGAATAAATTCTACATTGCCGTCGAAAGAGCGGCAGGCCGACACACCGATGCGTTTTTGACCGTCGCCGACGTTATGACGGAAAAAGCAAAAGCCGCAGGCATTGGAACCGATAAGCCCTATACCACCGCGTATTCCGCTATCGAGGAGCAGATATTTTTGACATTGCCGGACCCGGTCGCGATTGCTGACTTCCGACGTAAGTACAATATTCCCAACGAAGCGGTTGTCATCGTTAAAGTGGCCCGTTTGTTCGACCTGAAAGGCCATGAATATGTCATCGAGTCAGCCCGTCGGTTAGCCCCTAAACATGACAACTGTGTCTGGCTATTCGTCGGCGACGGCAGTCTGACCGAACAATTAAAAAGCCAGATTCGTTTCGCGGGTCTGGAACATCGATTCAAGTTCACCGGTCTGCTGCCGCCGCAGCAAATCCCGCTAGCCATCTATGCATCCGATATTCTCGTGCATTGCTCGCTGCGTGAAGGCCTGGCCCGTGTCCTGCCTCAGGCCATGCTCTGCGGAAAACCGGTCATCAGTTTTGACATTGACGGCGCCAAAGAAGTGGTCAACGAGGAGACCGGCTTCCTGGTCGCGCCGGAAAACATCGACCAACTTACCGACGCCTGTCAAACATTGATTCAAGATGCCGAACTCCGCCATCGCTTAGGACAAAATGGGAAACATACCGTCATCGAAAAATTTGCCCCTACGACAATGGTTGATACGATTGAAAGTGTCTATCAAAAACAAATGGAGCTTTCTTAATCCGGTATAGTTAGCTTTACTTGCAATATCATGCGCTGGCAATGTGAGTTCAAAACTTCATTTTTTTTGGAAAATTGAGAAATAACCGAGACCTAACTTTTGTAATATGAACTTACCCATCACCACCAATGTCAAGAGACCGTATTTTAGTGATCGGTTGAAATTGATTGAAGAGGCTTCTTCGAAGTAACGCGTCGAAATGGGAATATCACCCATGCGAAAACCATGATACACCGCCTGTGCCAGAAACTCCGTATCGAAAACAAAATCGTCTGAATTCTTATGATAATCGACGGTTTCCAGTACCTGCCGGGTATAGGCCCGAAACCCTGAGTGAAAATCACCGATGTTCTGCCCCATCACAAAGTTCTCAAGCGTCGTCAAAAAACGATTACTGATATATTTATAAATCGGCATTCCACACTCAAGCGTTTCCTTGCGCGTGCGGATTCTTGAACCCAGGATCACATCACAGATTCCGGTTGACAGGAACCCCACAGCAAAAGGAATGATGCGCGGGTCATATTGGTAATCCGGGTGTACCATGACAACAATATCCGCACCTTTTTCCAGTGCGGCATCATATAAACTTTTCTGATTGGCCCCATAGCCTTTATTTTCATCATGGTGAAGAACCGTAATCCCCAGTTTCCGGGCGACCTCGACCGTATTATCCCGGCTGTTGTCGTCATTCAGAATGACCTCATCGACTGTCCCTGCCGGAATATCGCGGAACGTTTTCTCCACTGTTTCAGCCGCATTATAGGCCGGCATAACCACAATGACCTTAGGCCGTGCATTTCCCACAGAATGATCTCCATTAATAATGATAGCGTTTCATGCTATTGAAGCCAAAAGAGGCAGAAAAGTCAAGTATCTCCTGACGGTTTTTATCTTGATAACGGGATGTTTCCACGATATAGTTTGAATACCTCATTCTGAAAGGAAACTTTTTTATGAGAAGAAAGAAGAAAATGCCGGTTTCCAAGTCCCGTTCTTCACAAAAGAAGAACTCCACCGTCGGAGAAAAACATCCGCGGTGGTTTATCCTATCGTTATTTGCTTTGGTCGTTTTTTCGATTGTCTTTAAATTATACAAAGCACATATTTCCGGCATGATGATCGATGAGGGAAGCAGTGTTTATCTTTTCAGCGATACAGCCGAGCACGCGCTGACCCGTTACCCGACTCCCAATAACCATATCCTGCATTCACTGATGCTGTGCTTTGTACGAAACATTTCCGATTCTTACATTCACTGGTTCCGGATACCGGCGGTCACTTTTGGTATTTTCTACTCAGTCTCCGTTTCTTATATCGTTTGCAGAGTCATCAAAAACCGAGTATTCGCTTTAGCAGTGCTCGCAACAGTGTTATTCAGTCGGCACGTTTTCGATTATTCCTATTTAGCACGCGGCTACGCGATTTCATTAGGCGCCTATTTCGCAGGCATTGCACTCATTTTTTACCTTTTGGAAAATAAATTATCTTTTCGATTCTGCTGGATCCCGCCGCTGCTTCTTATCCTGGTGAATTTCATCTGTCTCGGTTCGATG
Organism: Phycisphaerae bacterium; assembly: GCA_016782835.1. GTDB lineage: Bacteria > Planctomycetota > Phycisphaerae > Sedimentisphaerales > Anaerohalosphaeraceae > 4572-13. Next base: position 11,102 of record JADHXS010000023.1, read on the forward strand.
CCCAGTACGGTATTTATCATGGCGGCACTGAATCTCTATATCATTTTTTCCTGCTCACATCGCTTCTTTACGAATCCGCCAAATCCTTTTTTACCGGGACTGTTAAACGCTGCTTTAATTCCCGTCTTTTCCGGCATCTCGCTCTACTTGCTGTACCGCGGGATTCTTCCGGTAATGCGTGATATCATCAAGCAGGAAACAATGCCCGGCCCGCCCTTTTTTCAATACATGAACAGGCTTCTGTTTGACTGGGGAATTAATGTGAAAGATTCGCCCGGAACCGTCATTCTATATGGCCTGCTTTCTTTATCGGCGATTGCCCTTGTTTCGTTTATCGTATACATCATCCGAAAAAAGCTGTTTAAGAATCTTTTTAACCATTTTGATTGGGCAAATCCGGCAACGCTGATTACCGGCATCACCCTTTTATCCTTTATCCTGATGTTCGTGTATCGAAATATCCTGAATAAAGGATTAGGCTATCCCCGAAATCAGATTTATATGATTCCGCTGACTTTTTTATGTATCGGAATGCTTTTCGACCGGTTTTATTCAATACTCCCTAAAAAACAATTAAAACAGATTGTCATGATCTGTGTAACCGTTCTTTTCGTCAGCCTCACGTCTAACAATTTCCCCTCATTTTATGGAGCGGGCAATAAAACCTGCTCAAAAGCTATTCTGGACAAACTCCGTCAAATCAACCCGGAAAAAACATGGATTATCCGCCTGTCCAGAAGAATGAGAAACTGGCCGCGGCCGCTTTATTACTATAACCAATACGGCTACAAGACCGTTCTGCATCGACACGTCAAACAATATCCTTACGACGTTACACTGTGGTATCCTTCAGAAACACTCGATGAGGAAAACGCCATCTATCTGGATCACGAATACTTTCTGAAGCACCACAGTGTACAGATAACCGTCAACAATCCTCAGCTTAAGAATAGGTTGACGCAATTGCAAGCTCAAAAATAAGGTCGAATTGCTTTAGGACAAGAGAAAAAATCATGAAAAATTATCGCAAAGAACTATGGTTCAATACAACAAAGCGGCGACAGCTTATTAATATCACGCCGGTCGTTAATGATTGTCTGGACGAATCCGGAATCAGCGAAGGCCTCGTTCTGGTCAACGCTATGCATATTACGGCATCTGTTTTCATCAATGATGATGAGTCCGGCCTGCATCACGACATCGACGACTGGCTGGAAAAGCTCGCTCCCGAAAAACCCTACAGTCGATATCGCCATAACGGATATGAAGACAACGCCGATGCCCATCTGAAACGCTCAGTCATGGGCCGGGAGGTCGTCGTAGCTGTTACCGAGGGTCGGCTGGATTTCGGGCCGTGGGAGCAAATCTTTTACGGTGAATTCGACGGCAAACGCAGAAAACGTGTCCTTGTCAAAATTATCGGTGAATAATCACAGCAAATGAATGAGTTCGCAATATTTTTAGTACAGGCAATCATTATCTCGCTGTCAGGCGTCATGGCGCCGGGAGCCATGACCGCCGCGACCATTGCGCAGGGCACACGGAATCGCTGGGCAGGCGTGTTGATTTCAATCGGACACGGCATGGTGGAAATTCCACTGATTTTCGCCCTGATGCTGGGATTGCATTTTATCTTCGACGCCAATGCCGTCAAAATAGCGATCGGCATCGCAGGCGGCGGCTTTCTCCTGTGGATGGGATACGGCATGCTCCGGCAGATACAAACTGCCCAAGCCGCGCAAACCAATAACGTTAAATCCGGCTTTATCACCACCGGTATCATCCTGTCGGCAACCAATCCTTATTTTCTGCTTTGGTGGGCAACGGTCGGGCTGAATCTTGCTCTCGGAGCCAAAAGTCTGGGTCTTTGGGCATTGGTGGTTTTCGCCATCGTTCACTGGCTGTGTGATTTGGTCTGGCTTTCGATTCTTTCACTGTCGGCATTTTATACGAACAAAGGAGCCGCCACTTTCAGCAGGCATTTCGAAAAAGGGATTCTCATCTTCTGCGGCGTTGCCTTGCTGACTTTTGGGCTCAAATTTATGGTTGACGCTCTGAAACTTTGGTTTTTCTAAACCGTCTCATCCCCGTCACCCAAAGATTCCGGCATCGACGCTCTTTGGAAATCGAAATTCTCATCCCTGTTCAATACCTGTTTAAGCGTATACCGTGAAAGATGACTCTGTAACTCGTCAAATACCTCCTGCATGTTGGTCGCATCCGCGGCGCTGGGCTGAGCGAAACTGACTTCACTGATAGCGCGGGAAATCTCATCCAGTGTGATATGTGCCCCATCGGTTGAAGGAACAAAGCCTACGCTGGGTTCGCTGGTATGACAGAGCAACCCGGACTGCACCATGCGGTTCAAAATCTTTTCCGTAAAATCAGTCGGCATTCCCAACCGATAGGCAATCGACTCCACACTGACCGGCTTTTGATCTTTTCGCTCAAAGGCATTTAAGACATATTCCATCACACGGATAACGGTCTGGTCATTAGCCAGAAAACATTGCTCCTGTCGGCGAGACTTGGAAAACTCCGCCGCGTCCAGACGCTTGACATTCTGCGTGGCATAGGTCAGTTGCAAACCAAACAGCACAATCAGCCACGAGACATAAATCCACATCACCGTCAGCGGGATAATCCCCAGCACGCCATAAACCGCGAACTGCGGAACAAATTTTGTCACATACTGACTAAATCCAAATTTTGCCAGCATCCAAATCAACGCCGCCACAAACGCCCCCCATAATGCTGACCCAGGGCTGACACGGGTATTCGGCAGAAAGAAATACAAAAAGAAAAACGCGATAACACTAATCAAAAACGGAACGGTTTTGGCCGCTAAAATTCCAAAACGTTTCACAAAGGATTGCGTTGGGCCGGCCGGAATGACAGCCGCGGTATTTGGATCAGCGATGACCAATCCGCCGGCGGGCGTTTCGGTGGTGACAACCTGCTGCTGTGACTGCGGCACAAATTTCCGCACCAGCTTATTTTCCATCACCTTGGCACTGACATAAATACCCAATCCCAGCAAGATTGGTCCTAAGGTCAATAACGCCCAGTAGTTAAACAGCCGATGCAGAAAACCGCGAGGCGTCCCCACATGAAAAATCATATTAAACGTTTTTTCGATCGTCGTCAGTAACGCCACTGATGCCCATATCACGAGAACCAATCCAACGACCGTAATCGCACCAGTATCCGCTTTTGAAATATACCCTTGTGACATTTCGTCCAGTTTTTGAGCGACCGAAATCTTGGCCGGTTTTGTTTGCTGCTCCGGCAGTGTACCTTTTTCAGCAGTCGTTGTTACGACAGGATACTCAATACTTGTCAGATTCATCTGTTCATAGGCAAAGGACTTGACCTTTTCACGGACCCCTTCAAAGGCGGGGAACATCTGAAAGACCATCAATGAGACGATCGCCAGCGGAACCAGCCCAAAGATGGTATGATAGGCCAATGCCGCCGCCTGTGTCAGGCAGCGATTGACGCCAATGAACAATCGACCAAAATGAAACCAGATGCGCACCTGAAGCACGGCAAACCGACTCCATTTACCCAGTTCATTCGTCGGTAATGTCAGTAATTTTTTCATTTTCTGTATCATGATTGGCTTCCTTTGTCATTGCAAACATGGCCGATGAACCGGTATAAATAATCATGCCGAAGGTAAATCCTCCGACTGCTCGGTCACTTATTCTGCCTCTTGTTGAAAATACCTTCAACTAAGTCGATAACTTCTTTCGTTTTTTCATCTTTGGTGGGGATAAGATCTCGAATATTGCCCAACAAAAGTTTTGACAAATCCGGTTTCGGATGATCGAGCGTACCCCCAAGGGGGATTGGAATATTGCTGTCACCGGACGGCACTTTTACGGTCATCGCCAGCGATTTATCCAGCCCGACCGCCCCGCCAAAATGCAGTGCGAAATTGTCCCCGAACATCATCGGCATGTCCTCGTACCGGACAAAACCATCTTTAACCGTAAAGGCAGACAACGGAATCGAAAACAAATCCAATCCCTCAGTACGCAGCGCCCCGCTGATTACTCCCAGCAGCGGACTGTTAAGATGTACGTCTGTCAGACCTATCGAACCGGTCAGATCAATATCTTTCGGTGTTCCGCCGCCCACCGGAATTGCCAGCGTATTGCATGACAGATTGGCCGTTCCGGTTACACCGGTTCCTTTGGCAAATACGGGATTTAGATACTGCAACAGCTTGGCGCTGATGATATCATCGATTTTCACGTTCTCGACAACTTGCGCAGATTTTCGGAGCCGGAGCATCATCGGCTTTTCAGTAAGATTGATGTCACCGGCAAACCGCACCTTGCCGCCATTCACATCAGCATCCGGGATATCAATCGCCGCCTGTCCCTGTTTGACATTCAGCTTCACTTCGGTCGGCCCGAAATTCAATCCCTGATATTGAGCCTTCGCAAATCCGAGCGTACCATTGGCATTCAGATTGGCATTCATCAACTCCGGCTGGTCGGTCGGATACTGCGACTCAAAATGCAGCGCATCCGTGCGCTTGCCTTCCATTGTCAAACCTTCCGGGATAAAAGCCGAAGCCATCGTTGAGAGCGTTTTTAAATCATACTGGGCTTCAAAATCACCGGATAGTTTAGTGGTATCCTTGCTGACTTTTTTCTCAATCAGGCCTTTGGTAATTTTAATCAGCGACTGTCCGTCGGCGGCTTCCATATCCAGTTTCCGGATGTCAATCGTTTGATTATCCGTATCCAGAACAACATCGGCGTTTAAGCTGACCTTTTCCTGCTGGAATGGTTCGCTGTTCGGCCGGATAATTTTCAATTGCGAGATCTGTGTTTTTTCCGTCAGCAATCGAACACGGCTTACTTCCGTGGAAACCTTCACCGCCGAATCAAGCATCCCCGCCAGTTGAACATCTTTCGGTAAGTCTGCAAAGACCTGCACAAACGGCCACGTCTTCGCTAAATCCAGTTTTGTCTGCGCATCCAATGAAATATTTTTGGTTCCCGTTTCCGATAAGGGAAAAGTCGCATTTTCTATTTTCACGGTTCCCGGTGTTGCCGTCAGGTTCACCGAAGCAAGCTGAAACTGATTGGCCGCCTTATCAACCGCACAATCAAAATCCATTTGCACATCCGTTACTGGCGTCTGGACACCTTCTTTTTGGATGACCAGCCGCTGCGCCGTTCCTGTCCCCGTCACACCGATACGCTCATCCCTCAGATGAACCTTTCCCTTGGTCGTCAACTGGCCTTCGACAACCATTCCCTGCATATCCGTAAACTGACCGGCAAACCGCTGCGATTGTGCCAAGTCGGCGCTGACTTCATAATTCAATGCATCCAGCGTCCCGGCACAGCCAACGGTGCAAAACGATGACTGCACCATTGCATTTTCAATCTTTACCGCGTCACCTGTACCCACCAACAACGCGGAAAGTTTGACCGGCTGGTCAAAAACCGTTCGCTGGTCGCCCGTTCCCTGCGCGAAATCACGGATGACGGCTTCGGCCTTTAGCCGCTGAATTTGATTGTTGTCAATTTTAATCGTCGCATCGGCATTCAACTCGCCCGCCATATCCATTTCCTGACCGGCCAGGGCAAACAAGGGTTTGAGGCTTGCCAACTGTAATTTCGAAATTTGAACCTCAAAATCTCCCTCTTTCAATGTCCATCCCTTTTTGGCAGGCGTTGCTGTTCCTCTGGCCGAGATTTTTGACGCATCATCAACATCCATGGAAATATCAACCGAAGAAGGCTTGCCTGCCTCGGCAATCTGAACGTTCGAGGCGATATTGGCAAATTGCACCTTTTGCGAAACACCGTTAACCAATTCAACGGTTGCCGAACCATCAATTACCTCTAAATCAATCTGGTCAATGGGAAATACCGGCGCTGACTCTGCCGAAGTTTTCTTCCTCGCAGCCGAAGCATCCTTAATAGTCGTTTCTTCGCCCGCCCCCGAAACCCTTAAATAAACCTGCGGCCTTTCAACCAGCGTTTTGCCCAGTTTGACCTTGCCGCCCAGCAAAGATACATACTTCGGCTGTGTTTCGATCCGGCGGACTTTGACCGATCTATTGCCGGCGTTATCGGCATAAGAAAGATTCGTCAGTTTGACGCCTTTGAACCAGCCGATGGAAAAATCATCCATTTGGACTTGCCCATCGACCGATTGATTGATTTTGCCCAGCAAAAGATGCGTTCCCCCGGACGAAGACAGATATAACGGAACGCCAAAAAAAATCAGCAGGACAAGTCCTGCTGTGCCAATCAATACCCATTTCAATAGTTTGAACGTGTGATGCTTGCCCTGTTTTGTTTGAATGTCGGCATTTTCATTCTTCATAATAGCCCCCTGCAATTGTGATTTTATAAGACCTCATTTGAATCCATTCCAACTTTAAACCGTCTTATCGTACCGGCAATTTCAGGAATCTCCTGAAATGTGATTACCTGAAAATCAATTGGTCATAATTTCTTCCGATTTATTTTTGACAATTTCATCGATCTGGTCAACGTATTTCTTTGTCATATCATCGACGCTGGTCTTCCCTTTTTTGCAGTCATCTTCCGTAATTGTCTTATTTTTCAACTCATCGTCCAATTGTTTATTCGCATCCCGCCGGATATTTCGCACGCTGACCTTCGTTTTTTCACCAAGCTGCTTGACTTGGTGCACAATTTGCTTTCGACGCTCTTCACTAAGCGGCGGAATATTCAGACGAATCATTTTTCCTTCCACCATCGGCGCCAAACTCAAATCGCTGTTTTTAATCGCTCTTTCAATATCTTTAAGACTATCCGGATCAAACGGTTTGATCACAATCGATGAAGGCTCCGGAACAGCAATCGTCGCAAGCGATTTCAGCGGCGCAGGAGAACCATAATAGTCAACCGAAAGGTTTTCCACCAAGCCCGGCGAGGCACGGCCCGTGCGAACACTCTTGAACTCACTACGCAGAAAATCCACCGTTTTTTGCATTCCGCTTTCATGTCCAGCGATAATCTGTTTCGTTGGCATATCGATCCTTTCCAATCGAACTTAATGAGTGGCTTGACTCATGCTTTTGCATCTGAGATCAATGTCCCGACTTTTTTCCCCTGCAGGGCATGGGTAATATTCCCCTCTTTAAAAATATTCAGTACAACAATCGGAATACGATTCTCCCGACAAAGACTGATCGCAGATGGGTCCATCACCTTCAGGTTCTTTTCGAGAACCTCCTGATAGGTCATGGACTCGATTAGTCTGGCATCCGGATTTTTGACCGGGTCATCCGTATAAACACCGTCAACCTTCGTCGCCTTGATCATCAGTTCCACGCCCAGTTCAGAAGAACGCAGCGCCGCACAGGTATCCGTTGAAAAAAACGGATTACCGGTGCCGCCGGCAAGAATGACCACGCGTCCCAGTTCCAGATGTCGCAAAGCCCTCCGGCGAATAAATGGTTCGCAGATCGCGGCAACCTCAATAGCACTGAGCACACGGGTCGGCTGTCCGACCTTTTCCAGGGTCTCCTGTAATGCACTGGCATTAATGACCGTCGCCAGCATTCCCATATAGTCGGCGGTCGTGCGGGGAATATGACTTTTTTCGGAGAAACTGGACCCGCGAAGAAAATTCCCCCCGCCAACCACAATCGCCACCTGCGGCCCTGATTTACAGATATTGGCAATCCGCTCCGCAATCGACTCGATGACTTCCCCGTCAATCCCGAAACTCCCGGGTTTGCAAAGACTTTCCCCAGAGAGCTTTAACAACACACGTTTGTATTGAATCGTCATCATTTTCTTCCCTGCCGCAAAAACAAAACATTAAAAAAGGCATCGGAAACGCCTGTCTCCGATGCCCCATTATAACATAGGGTTAGGCAATTTCAATCCGCACAAAGCGTTTTATTTTTGCCTCACCGCCGGCAGCTTTCGCTGCCTGGGCCAAAGTCTGTCCCACGGTTTTGCTGTCGTCTTTCACAAATGGCTGTTCAACAAGACAGTTATCCTTAAGGAACTTAGCGATTTTGCCGTCAACAATTTTTTCGAGGATGTTGGCGGGTTTGTTTTTCACCTGTTCTGCGGCAATCGCACGTTCTCTCTCAATCACCGCCGGATCAAACGAATCCCGGTCAAGCGAAACCGGGTTCATCGCGGTAATGTGCATGCAAATCTCATCGGCAACCGTTTTGACAGCAGCCGCAACGTCATCGCTGCTGGTTTCCACATCGACCATCGCACCGACTTTGTTATTAAAGTGGACATAGGCGCCGATGACACCGGAGCCGGATACCGTATAACGAACATAATCGCCCACTTCCGTCTTTTCGCCGGTCTTACTGACCGTATCGGTCAAAATGTCGGAAAACTTTCTGCCGTCAACTTCCTCGTCCAGCAAAATCCGGCCGCCTTCATCCGCAGTGGCATTTAACCCACACTGTAAAAGTTTTTCCGCCGCGTCGATGAAATCGTCGCTCTTGGCAACAAAGTCCGTTTCACAACAAAGCGAAACAATCACGCCCGTTTTGCCCTCATCGCTGACGTCGCACAGAATACGGCCTTCCGACGTATCCCGACCGGCACGCTTTTCCAGCGTTGCAAGACCTTTCTTACGAAGCAACTGCATCGCCGCTTCCAAATCTCCGTTTGCTTCGCCAAGGGCCTTTTTGCAGTCCATCATGCCCTGGCCGCTCATTTTGCGAAGCTTCATGACTACTGCCGCTGAAATTTCCGCCATTTCTTTAACTCCTGTTATTGTTCAATGCCTTTATTTGGTTTTGTTCTTTCTGTATTTTCGGAAAAAAAGCCGGCTCCTGCATGATAATCTTCTGCCGGAGCCAGTTTAGTAAAATCATTCATCAATTCGGAAAATAATTACTGAGCACTGCTCTCGGCAGCCTCAGAAACCTCGGCATCAGCCGTCTCGTTTGCTGCTGCAACCGAATCATCAGACGGCTCATCGTCCCGCGCGCTGGCCAGAACACGACGAGAACGCGTCCGTGCCGGACGTACCGGAGCACCGACCCCCGATTCTTCTCGCCGAACCATGGTCTTGCTTTCGGTAATCGCCGTAGCAAGCTGATCCAACAGGATTTCAACCGCTTTGATGGAATCATCATTGGCCGGAATAATCACATCCGTCATGTCCGGATCCGAATCCGTATCGGCAATGGCAATGGTCGGGATACCCAGTTTCCGGGCTTCACGGAGTGCGATATGCTCTTTCTTCGCATCGACCACAACCATGACACCGGGAACACGGCTCATTTTGCGAACACCATCAAGGTTGGTTTTGATCTTTCGCAGTTCACGTTTCAGGCGGGAGCCTTGCTTTTTACTCTGCGATTCGATCTTACCGCTGCTTTCCATCGCTTCCAGTTCTTCCAGACGCTGCAAACGAGAACGAATCGTTCGAAAATTCGTCAGGGTCCCGCCCAGCCAACGCTCGGAAACATAATGCATCCCGCATTTTTCCGCCGCCTGCTGAACACCCTTCTTCGCTTGTCGCTTGGTTCCCACGAAAACAACATCGCGTCCGCTGGAAACAACATTGGAAAGAAGTTTTTTAGAAATGACCAATCCCTTGAGGGTTTCTTTCACGTTAATGATATGGATCATGCCGCGTTTGCCGAAAATATACGGTGCCATTTTCGGATTCCAACGACTAACCGCATGTCCAAAATGTACGCCCGCGCTGATGAGGTCGCGAGCAAGTTCCTTATTCACAGAAACTTACCTCCAATTTATAAAAGGTTCAAAAACGATTGATACACGCTCTCTGGCGGTCTACGCAGACCGACAAAAGCACTAAGATACAGTATCGCCCCCATTTGTGTCAAGAAATTGAAAAGAAAAAATGAAAAAAAACAACTTTTTTGTAGTTTTTGAACATTTTTCCTGTAGATTAGGTCTTTGATTGTAGATGTAATGCATCCTTAATCTGATTTTTCAAAAATATCCCTGACACTCCAAAAGGCTTTTGTCTATGATGATACATGACAATTGAATAATGTTCGCTGACTGTTTCAGCGTTTCCATCGAAACCCGCAAAGTTTCAAAACCATTAGGAACACGAAACAGACCAGTGCCTCTATGTGCTTTTCAAGGCTTAGAGGCACTACCTGATGATTCATGCCCTAATGGTGGGTCTTTTGCAGGACCTCGATGGAGCATGGTTATGGGTAGTGCCTTTAAGCTTTTTTTGTAGACACTTTTGTACTCGTTTCTCAAAACGCTTTTTGGAATCTTTATATCGCAAGCTCCTTCTGTTTGTCGTGCGCATAGCGCGGCATCGGGTCGGCTCTGCAAGGCCCTTTACTTCTGAAGCCGGTCCGATTTTTGGAATTTGTGCCGGGCGGCGGCGCGGTTATTAGAGGGTTATTAGCCGCAGCCCGGATTTTTGAAAATTCCGATAAAAAGTGAGAATTTTGAAAAAAATGTGAAAAATCTAAAAATTATCTTCAATATACCCCCTTGAAAAACCACCTATATATATGGAAGAGGTGTGTACCTATTGAAGGCCCTTCCTTATTAATCCTGGAAATCGAATTTTATTTGACAAACAGGAATCAGAATATTAAGAAATTATGCGTATTCAAGACGTGAATACCCCCTCTTTGGTTGCACGGCCATTAAGAAGAGCTTTGCAAGAGGCGAGCTTCAATGGAAGAGAAACCTTATTTTTGGAGGGTAAATCCCATGAAATTCAATGCAGTAAAATTATTAGTGGTATGTTATGCGCTATTGCTGGGGAGTGTTTCGGTACATGCGAAATCAGTATTTGCACTTTCTCGCCATTCAGATAGTAACATTCGTGTTTATGACACGGTTGGCGATGAAATCGAGTTTCAGCTACAGTCAAATGATATGTCTGGCGGCGCAATTGATCTGGCAGCGTGTCTCGATGAAGATGTTATTTTTGCGAGCTTTGATGATTCTTCCCCTCCCTACTATGTCGAATTAATGAACTCGAAAACTATGGAGTCAATCAAGAGCATATCTGTTAGCCCTGAAATGGCGGGTCTGGCCTACAGCCAAACATATAATTGGCTGTTTTCGGCAGAGAGATATGGTTCAGGTATTCATGTTTATGAGTATGACCCTGAAACGCAAAGCTTTGTCGGAGAAACCACTCTTGACTTGGATAACGTAAACGGGATTTATGGAATATGTCTTGATGATGTAGATATGCGTTTTTATGTTTGTGAAAGCGAATCAACCGTTAAATACTACGACCTCGAAGTTCAAAATAATGAACCAAACTTAGTCTATGTTGATGACATTGAAATAAAACTCAACGGTCAAGACAAAATTGCTGTTGGAGCAACAGTTTATAATGATGGGGCCGGCACAAAATATCTCTACACTACAGGTTATAACCATGAATCCGGCTATCAACATAATTACATCATTCGAACGTCTTTAACCGATCCGAATGAGACATTAGGGCGAGTCGGTGTTGAATTGGATGCATGTGCAGTTGATGCTGATGTTGATTTGGATACGGGCTACTTATATGTAACGGTCTATGACAACAGCCTTCAGGTTTATGACCCGCTGAACTGGACAGCAGACCCGAATGATAACCAATATACTGATATTGATACCGAAAATTACAGTGGCCCAGCCGGAGTTGTTGTTGCTTCACAATATAAATGGCCAAATCGGCTTTGGATTCAAAAGAAACAGATTTCTCCTGAAGACCCCAATGATTGTGTAGAACCGGGAGATCATATCACTTACGAAATCGCTTTTCATCCCGGACAAGCCGATGAAGATAATGTTTATGTACGTGATGTATTGCCCTACGAATGCGATTTTGTATCTGCCGACCCTAACACAGGAACATACGACAAAGAAAGTCATGTTTATGAGTGGTATGTTGGAGATATATCCGGCTGGGATCCTAATGTGCCGGGTGATCCGAATTATTACTATGAAATCACGATGCAGGTAAATGTGGCCGCTGAACCGGCGGGCGAGATTATCAATATTGCCGAAGCCGAAAGCGAGAAGGCTTTTTCCGCCCATCGGGTCATTACGTGTGTGGATTGCTGGTCGCCGCCGGGAGCAGACCCGAATATTATTTATGTGGACAGGATGCGGGTATTCCAGCGTACCTATTATCCGCTTATGGACATGGTCGTTATGCAGCACTTAAATACCGGCACAAGCTGGGAAGATGCGTACAGTGATTTGAACGATGCCTTGGCACGGGCAGAAAAAGGCTGCGGCAGTGAAATCTGGGTCGCCGGCGGTGTCTATCAGCCGGGGCCAACGGCAGGCGACAGCTTCGAGGTTCCGGACGGCATAGAAATTTACGGCGGCTTCTGCGGCAACGAAACCAGCCGGGATCAGCGAAACTGGAAACAGTATGCGACTGTTCTCAGCGGTTATATTGATGAAACCACCCGCAACAATACCGTCGTCAAAATGGGCAATAATTCCCTGCTGGATGGATTCACAGTCGAGGAAGCAAGGGATTACGGTATTTATGGAAGTGGAGATTCGTATTCTGTTACTAATTGTATTGTAGCGAATAATGAAGAAACGGGAATTTATTGCGAAAATGGTGATTTAACCGTTCGATGGTGTGAAGTAAAAAACAGCGGCTATTACGGTATTCACCACGAAGGCAGTAGTTATTCCCTGCTTGCAGAAAACTGCAAAATTTTCGATAACCAACGCAACGGGATTCTTACAGATTTTTCAACTTCAACCATTATCAATTCACTTATTTATCAAAATGGTTTGGGAGGAACTTACTATGGACTCAATCTTAGAAATCCTTCCAGCAGTCCCACCATCCGAAACAATACAATTGTTCACAATATCAACGAAGGGATACGGTTTGTCGGCTCGCATACACCGTCTATTGTCAATTGTATTGTGTATTACAACAACAATGATGGCAAACAGCTTGCCGGCCTGGACGCAGATACGGATGCTGACTATTGCTGTATTCAGGACTGCAATGAAATCCCTGCTAACTCCAACTTCAATGATGCACCGGATTTTGTGTATAGTGTCGAACCGTACGGCTACTACCATATCAAGTACGAGTCTCCCTGCCGCAACGGCGGCGACAGCGGCAGTTATACCAACGAGACGGATATGGACGGCGAGCCTCGCGTTGCCGATGACGGCGTAATTAATTTTAGTGATTTCACATTTCTGTCCCGTTCATGGCTCAGCAGAGATCCGAATGATCCGAGTATTATTACAGACCCCAACTTTTCCTCTGACCCGGATTATGCCGACCCGGCGACGCTTGCACGATGGGAGCAGGCGTGGTTTCCGTGGGGTAAAAAAAGCAATTTGGATGACGATTATGACGTTGATTTGTCTGACTTTGAGCTTTTCTGCGACAACTGGCTGTGGCAGGCCTGCTGGCGGGAGAATTATATGGCCATGTATCCCGATCAATCGGGAATGTCCGGTGGTGGTGGCGACATGTTCATGGAAATGTTGCCGATGAGTGAGCCGTTCTATTCGGCACAATCCTTACAAGTTGAATCTATTCCTGTTTCTGAACCTACACCGCAGGAAGAAGCCGCGACGATAAATGACATTCTGGACTTTTTGAACGCATTGCTTGAAGAAGAAAGCCCGGAGAATGAGGAACAAATCCTCGAAATGATCGCCGTTTTAGAGGATTGGCTGGCGGAAATCTCATTTGCTGAGGACTATGGACTAAAGGCTGAAAATCCTTGACTTAAAGGGACAAAAAAGTGTATAATAAACCTATATTGAAGAAGGACTGAAAAATGAAAAAGACAATTCTATATGTAGCGATTACTTGCTTGCTTGCTTATCCGGGTTGGGCTTCTTATGATTACGAAGTTTACACCTATGGCGAAAGCAAACTCCTGTATAATGAAGAAACGATTTTAGTAGACCAGCAGGGTGGAATGCCTAGTTTGATATTGTTCGAAAGCAGTTCCGCTGACATAAAAGGAACTTCCACACTTGGAGATGGCATGGGTGGTATTTGGGATATTAACATGTCGAGCAACAGTCGTCTTGAAATGACCGGCGGCGAAGTCCACATGATTGATATGGATGATGATTCCACAGCAATACTTAAAGGTGGCTTGATCGAGGAAATTCATATTGATCAGCTTTTTTTCACAATGGAGGGCGATCCGCCGACGCAAGTTCCCAATCCGCATATCACGCTGTACTATTTTGGCGACCTGCCGACACTGAATGCATCGAACATTCTCACGGGAATATGGGGTAACGGGGATTCATTTGATATTCAACTGGTAAACGATACCGGCGTTGAATGCAATCTGCTCGACAACTTTGACTTCATCCTCGTCCCCGAACCGGCAACGCTGGCG
>JADHXS010000120.1 GCA_016782835.1 Phycisphaerae bacterium
GGCGGTCCATGTGACCGCCTCTTTTTTTAAGTGTGCCAGGGGCCTAAAAGCGAAAAATCTCGGGGTTTGGGGCAGAGCCCCAAATGAAATAGCATCATCCACACCTGAAACGCGATTTGCGACATCCAATATAGCAAAATACCCAAAGAAATGCAATTTTACAAAACAATATGACTTACGATATGACCCACTGAGATTGTTGAAAACATCCTGAATTGAACTAAAATTTGCTTTACGACAAATTACTCAAAAGTTAACGGGACAGTAGTGTATTTCCATATGAAAAATCTTTGATATCTTGATTTTTGGGCTAAAAACAGATGCCCGATAATTAAAATTTTCATATTTTTAAATACCCTTGGAGTCAAAATGGTGTCAACAAAAACCTGTTACCGCGAATCTTGAAATGTTTCTCATTGACCAAGAAAAAGCAAGTCTGTATATTATTATCGGATACAATAAAAGTCAATTAAATCTTGAGGTCTTACCGAAAGTTTAGAATCTTTATTGCGAGACCAAGAGGTCAATGTTCAAAGTTGGTTTCCGAAATGTGTTCATAGTGGGTCTTGGATGAATAAGGAACGGTGGTCTTATTTTGAAAGGGCAAGGAAGATGGACAAATTAAATCTTATCCTCCTCTTTTCTATCCTTCTTATGAGTTTTTCTTTTGCTGGTAGCAGTGTGTTAACGAATGACCAGGAAGCACAACTTGAAACTATAGCCGATATTTTGCAATACATATACGAAGACAATCCTTTGGCAATTCCTTCTGATGTAAACGGTATCGCCGCATTGAAAACTTCGACCGAATCGAAGGATCAACTTGCATTTGCTTTATTTGAAATGATGGACGCAATCCAAAATGGAGAGTTAGATCTCTCTGTCAATATAGAAGCGGATAGTGCCATTGCGATTGAAGAGGCTCCTGTTATTTCCGATAAATCCATTTCTGCATTCTTCGCTGAAGCAAACAAAGAGATTGAATTTTCCCCCGCCCCTGATTTGGCTGTTGGTTTTGAAACCGCATCAATGTTTACAATGGAATCTGCACAAGAACTTTCTGGACCACTGGATTCGTGCATCATACCCAGCGGGACCTACCTCATCACCTCATTGCCTTTGCAGATCGAGGGACATGTGGTTATTTGTGCAGGGGCCACGTTGATCGCTCCGTTTGATCCCAACAGTACGATCATTGAGATCATGCCGGGAGGTCTGCTGGAAACAGGAAAAGCGGCATTTTACGACCAAGGAGACGATCCAAACATTTTGCCGCCCGTAAAGATTGTGCCGGAAGATCCAAATATCATTTACAATCATAACAATATCGGGATTTATATTCATCGCGGAGCCGACCCAAAGACGCGGATCGAAAACGTTATTGTTGAAAGCTGCACCGTTGGAATCGTGATGGACGAGGCACTGGAATATCCTGTTCGGAATGTGATCACGTTCGGATGTTACGACGGCATTCAGGTCTATGCTCCGGCGGGGATCGTGGATTGTCAGTTTTGGTATAACGGGAGCGTCTGGATTGGGCCTTTCGGCTATGTCGGAACAGGGATTTATGTGTCTTTGGACTGGGATGGAGATGATCCGAATGTGGCGATCGATCGCACAACAATCTATTTTGCCGATGCGGCATTGTATGTTGAGGGCGGCAGTGCAGACCCCAACAACAACGAGCCCAACCAGGTCGTTCCAACTGTAACCGTGTTAAACAGCGCCTTGACGGGCGGGATGTATTACGGACTTTATCAATCGGCGGATGAAGCCGCCATTGACGTTCAGTATTGTGCGTTTGGCGGCAACCATTACACCTCCAATATCAACCTGCCATTTACGGGCTGTGTGAATGTCTACAGCAATCCGTTTTATAATCGTGAGGAAGACTGGGAGAAACTATATGTAAATCCCTGGTCGGGGCTGATTGACGCTGGATATGGAATGGCAACGGATGGAACCGGGGTCTGTCATGATAAGCCGGATACGGGGAGAATGGATATTGGGTGTCATTTCCCGTTGGGCATTTCGGGCGGGTTTGGGATTCCTTCCTGTCTGGCGGATTTTAATTGGGACGGGATTGTGGATGAGTTGGATTTGGAACTGATGCAGATGTGCATGAGTGCAGTGACGGACCCCAACATTGTGAAATTGGACGGCAATTATGACAGCCGGATAAATCTGCCGGATTTCGGTCTGTTTGCGGCCGACTACGGATACTGTGGCGACCCGAATTTCTGTAGCAACAATGATCCGAATTGCCAGCGGTCGGATTTTAACGGCGATGATTGGGTGGATTTAACAGATTTTGCGATTTTAGCTGAATCGTGGCTTGTACCAGTATTTGACGAATATCGACTATGCAGTTTGTGCAACTTATCCCCAAGCAGCGACCCGAACCTGCCGGAGGTCATTGATACCAATGATATGGATGTTTTTATGGAAGATTGGGGTAAACAGTACACATTTGAGCCGAACATTGTAATTGAACAGTCGGCGTCGCAGCTCTCGGTGACGGTGGAAAATCCCGATCCGGCGTGGAAAATCTCAGCATTTTTGGACGAGGACCTAATCGGTCAGTGGGATGCCGAAATGCCGGGTTCGACAACCTTTGACGTGGATTTGATCCGTTACGGCCCCGGTAGCCATAAACTGAAAGTGGTTCGCAATATCGATGACGGATTGGAAATCACCGAAAAGGTTATCAGTGACCCGAATTCGACCGGACTGTACTTTGCCGATATCCCAGATACCTTCGAGCCGAACGAACCCTATTGTCTCCGTGGCTTCAACCTAAGCGATGAACTGAATATCAAAATCAACGACATTTGGGACCAGCCTGTTTATGATGTCAACATACCCTCGGGTGCTGTGAATTTGCAGGTATCGGCCGAGACATTGGGCGATGATCAGATTTACACAGTCAGCACGGAAGGATTTGATGGCAATGTTGCAAAAAGAGATATAGTGAAGGAGTTCAGGCAGGAAGACTGGCCAAATGGCGCAAGGATGGTGATTATTGTGCCGGAGTGGAAAATTTGGTGGAATAGACGCGCTGCCATCCTGGCTTGTGCTCAGGCTTGTACTAATCGCGGTGTCAGTTGGGTGTCCCTGTACCGCAAAAATGTTACAGCAGAAAACCTGACTTACCTTTTGCCGCGCCAAACGACACGATATGTCTATTGGTGTGGCCACGGGAATAGTCTTATTGGAGACATCCCAAGGACCTTCACCATGAGTTGGAAACAAACAGTAAGAAACTGGTGGCGGGATGCGTGGGAAAGAATCCCTGTATTTAGCTTTACAAATAGGTCTCTTCAGGGATACCCCACCCTTCCGGAAGATTGGGATAACAGGGGCTTCGATTTATGGAGTCTCGGGATGCACGATGAACCGGATAAATGGATTGTATTTATCGATACGTGTCAATCAGCAACACTTCCGGATATGGCAGGTGCATACGGAATTTTCAACAGCGGCAACAATAACCAGATCTATATTGGTTGGCGAGCCGAGATAACTGTAAATGGTATAAAAGAAACCTTTTCTCCGCGGAATTTCGAAAAATATACGTCGCATACAAATCCCGGCATTGAAAGATTTTGGGAAAAAATGGGAACAGGCAGTACAGTACAGGAGGCCTTGCAGGCAACAACTGATGCGAGCTATTTAGGGCAGGACCCGGTCATAGCGATATGGGGAGAAAATACCATGATGGATCTGGCAGACCCAGATAGCGATGATAGCATCCGTGTTATAGGTAATGGATTAACAAACAAATTAAGCAACAGCAATTAGCGAGGATTAAAATGAAGAAGGTAATTGTCTATGTGCTATTGGCCTTAGCGATAGTGGGGTGTTCTTCATGCGGAAAAAAAGAGGAACGAATGTATTTGCCTGTGGATGCGTGGGACGGTCACAATTTTTTTCTAAAGGCAGATGGGTATCCGGTAAGCGTTATCTGGTTTCATGGCTATCATGAAAAACCTTACAAAGGATTTTGCCAGGCAATAGAAATCAAGGAAATTGTCGAACGGCTGGAATTTCCTGAAATGGAAGGACCAATCCCTGAATTGCCGCTGAAATTGGGGACGCACAATAGTTTATGTTTATTTTATTACAAGGGCGGCAAGTTTGTTGATCGTGTCGCGGTGGTTGATTTTGACATCGATGAAGATGGCGTTTTCCTGGGACCGCGCGGTAAAAGCCCGGCTTTGGGCAAACTCTTGCTGGAAAAAGAGGAATCTGGCTTGCAAAGATATGCTCTTTATGGTGTTCCTGGCTGGGCGCCTCTTGTTACTGAAGAAACAATCGATAAGGCTGAAGCGGCAAACCAGCAGTTGCAAGCGCAGGAAGAGCAAAGGCGAAAAGAGCTCGAAGCAATGCCTTTTGAGCTTGTTAATACAACGATTGATGTGTTTTTGGATCCGGAATTTGACTTTCGCGGTATTCTCATCCGTCGTAGCGACGATTCGGATCCGAATCATGCGATGGTGCTGTTTGGTGAACTTTATCGAGCTCGCTGGATTGTTGGCCGTAAAATCAACCCCGACAAAATCTTTCGTTATCCTCAGGTAATGTTCAGCATCTTTGAAGAATTTAAAAAAGTCGAACGCCTAACGCAGCCCGCGGTCGATCATTACGAGTATGACGTAATTTTTCTGAATCCAAATAATCGAAAGGGCTATGTGATTAAAATAGCGGTTGATGATAAATACATCTATGGCGTCAACTTTTGCTCCAGACAGCTTCGCAAGGACTTTGTGGAGATGGGTTTGTTTGAAAATATTTAGCTGGGAAAAATCAAAAAATTATGACCGCCAGACACTCGCAGGGCGTATGTGTTATAATCATTCACCAAACCTGACCTGTAAGAGTTGATAGGGAACACTCATATAAATCATCCCGGAATCGTTTGGAACAATAGTGCCGACTGATGAAAATAGCTCAATGGGCATAGTATGTGGTCATTGCGATTAACAGTTGTAAAGGTTGTAAAATCACTGAATTTCAGTCCTCAATTACGATTACAGCCAGTCACCCACTGGTAGGCTCTCTATGGCATGACGTAGAACAGGATCAACATTAGTATACACTTTATTGGTGAGGTTCGGTGATGAATGCTCCAATAGTCGTTGGGTAACCGCAGTTGAAACACCGTTCTGCGCCAGTAATGAGCAGAACGTCCTGCGTAGATCATGGAACTTCAACCCAGGTAAACCCGCCACTTTACATATTTTTCGCCATTTACGATACGCGAATGTTGTCCGGAACAATTTTTCTTGGCCGTCGTTCAAGTTGCAAACATATTTCGACAGTTCGGACATGACCTCTGCTGACACAGGCCGTGACGCCATGCTCTTTTTGGTTTTCTTGCTCGTTGTGCAAATACAGTTCTTTTCAAAATCAATGGCACTGATTTTCAGCGAATCAATGTCACCACGCCTTAAACCTGTTGCCAGAGCCAGTAATACACGCATCTTCATGTTTGGATACGGCTCTGTTGCCTTCAGCAATTGCTTGACCTGAATATCATTTAATGATTTTACCGGTCGCTCTTCAATTTTCAATTCTTTCAGTTTAAAATTTCCATTCAAATATCTTTGCTCCTTGCCTTGCTCTCTGCCGCCTTCGTCATGTTCTTTGTTTCGCTGTGAAATAATCTTGTCGTATTCGGCTTGTAAAAGTTCAGACGCCTGTTCAATGGGAACTCCGAGTTGAATCGTCAGCACCGCCGCGGTCCGCAACGGTCCGGCCACCATGTCGCGCCTTTCCTGCGGCAGGATATTCTGCTTTCCTGAAGAAACAAAGGTGCCTTCGCCCCGCTCAACCCTCAGCACATTCTCCCGGCACAGTTCATTATAGACTTTCAGAATCGTGTTTTGATTGACGGCTAATTGTGAGGCCAGTTCCCGCACACTGGGAACCCGGTCGCCTTCCTTCAGGACGCCTGCCGCGACCTGATACTTGATCTGGTCGATAATCTGCCGGTAAATCGGCACCGATGAAGATGGTTCAATCCGTATAAAAATCGTCATACGTCGAAATCTTTCCGGACTAAAAGATGGTTTATCATTTGAAAATCCGAATGCGAAATCAAATCTCAAAATAAATCTTACCCATCCACAATACAGCCATCTGCTGTTAGAAAACCTGGCTATATCCGCCGGCGGATGGGCAAAAGATGAGGATGCAGTTTTCAGAACAAAAGCGGATTCGGATTATATAAAATTGCTCACGGCAATTCAAATCGGTTCCGATGCCCTGTCACGGTTACCTCGGATGGATATGCCTTGCGCAACCGCTGTAC
>JADHXS010000024.1 GCA_016782835.1 Phycisphaerae bacterium
TCGCATGAGTTTGCCTGTCTGGCAGAGCACCGTATCGCCAACGGAATGGCCATAGGTGTCGTTGTAATGCTTGAAATTGTCCAGGTCGAATAACAGCAGCGTGACCTGGCAGCCTTTTTCTTTGGCATTGTCCAGAATCGCGGGCAGAAACTGCCGGAGGTAGCGGCGGTTCTTCATGCCGGTCAGGTCGTCCTGTGTGACGAGCGTTTGCAGTTCACGGATGAGGCGGTCTTTGTCATCCGTTTCGGGCCGGTGGAGTCGCTCAGGAGAAAGTTCTACCGCCGGCGCAGCCCGGGAAGCGAGAAAATCCTGTTTGAGGGGCAAGAGAAAGTAATCGGTAAACAACACCCGGCCGTTGCCGGTGTGCCGCAGCCGGATGGCTTCGGGCTCCTCGAACATATCAATCAGCAGGTAGCGTTTGGCTTGCGGGGCGATTCGCGACAGTGTCCGCAGGGCTTCCTGCCGCGGTTCGGGAATATCCGCAAAGACCAGATAAATCGCGTGGTAGCTTTTGTTTTGTGCGGCGGCCAGCCCCTCGAAGATATTGGAGCAGCGGTCGGCACCGGAGAGCTTTTTGGCTGAGCCGTTGGGCACGCGGCCAATCAATAAACACGGTTGTGCAGGGGATTGGAGCATTTATCCGGCTCCTAACAAGGCGTCGAGTTCTTCGCTGCTGAGGCGGTAGTCGGCCGGTTCGATTTTCGAATCCTGTTCGGGCGCCTGAAGGTCGTCGGGGAGAGCGTGCTCGCGAAAGGCATTGCGAATCGCGGTGATGACGCAGGCAAGCTGATCGCGGGTGCTGACGGTGACCATGGCCTGTCCGTTCAGCGTCGGGACGGGTGAATCGACAAGATGTTCGTCCGGCCCCAGCCAGCCAATCAGCCGCAGGTTGGGGTATTGGTGCAGAGCGGTTGTCAGGTGCGGTTTGGCGAGCATGGACGGGCGGGTAATGAGAATGACAGGCCGGTCGGGAGCGACACCGGGCAACGCGGCGAAAATATCATACACTGAGTTGCAGAATACGGTGTCGGGATGCTGATGCGGAATCACCTGCCGCGCCAGTACGGATAACATATCCGCAGGGCGTGCGAACACCAGAAAACAAACGTCCGAATTGGAAGTTTTTTTGTTAGGTATCA
The DNA here is from genome assembly GCA_016782835.1 of Phycisphaerae bacterium. GTDB lineage: Bacteria > Planctomycetota > Phycisphaerae > Sedimentisphaerales > Anaerohalosphaeraceae > 4572-13. The sequence goes on from JADHXS010000024.1 coordinate 1,140, forward strand.
CCCGTTTTCTCCAATTTATACAGCATATAAAAAAAGACAAGATTTGTCAAGTCAAAACGGTCACTGCTGCCGGTCGAAGTGCATAAAAAAGCCCGAAAGGTGTCGCCTTTCGGGCCTGTATTTTGTTCGATTTTAACCGCCTCAGACAGGCTGCTGATCGAGTTGGACCCGCTGGTATTCCTGATAGGAGCGATAGACTTCGCGGAAGTAGCCGCCTTTGCGGGATTTGACACCCATCAGGACCGTGCCGACGATGTTGGCGTGGACGTCTTTGAGTTCCCGAAGGATTCTGATGCCGGCGCCGCGATGGGTCGCTGCGGCATTAAAGACCAGGATTGTGCCGTCAACTTGTGATGCGAGGGCCTTGGAATCGCTGACGAGTGTAGCCGGACCGTCAATGATGACGTAATCGTATTTTTCCTTGCATGTTTCCATCAGGCGTTTCATTCGTTCGGTGGTGAACAGTTCCGTTGGGTTGGCCGGCAGCGGACCGCTGTCCACGACGAACAGATTTTCGATGCCGCTGGGGCGAATAATCTGGCTGATATCGGAGCACTGGCCCATGAGATAGTTGCTCAGGCCATTATCGGAGAACTCCGCGGGCGAGCCGTCTTTCTGTGCATGCGGGAACAGGCGTGTTGCGGTCGGCCTGCGGAAATTGGCGTCGATGAGCAAAACACTCCTCTCTTCGGCAAGCAGTGTGCTGGCTATATTGACGGCGATGGTGGTTTTTCCGTCTCCGGCTTTGCCGCTGGTGACCAGCAGTGTTTTGTGGCTGATGCCGCCGGGGCCGGATAGTTTCAGATTGGTGCGGAGTTGGCGATAACATTCGCTGGTGATCGAATAGGGTGCTTGGCGAACAACATGGTATAAGTCAACGCCTTCGATATCGGTGTCATCATCGAAGTGACAGATTGAACCCATCAGCGGGGTTTTTAAGTGTCGCATGACATCGCTGGGCGTGCGCAACAAGTCGTTGAGCATTTCGATGGCGAAGGCCAGTCCCAGGCCTGCCAGAAGGCCGAGCATAAAGCCGCCGGGGAGGAACAGTTGGAGTTTCGGGAAGCTTTTTTCTCGCGGCATGAAGGCCGGTCCCAGTGACTTCAACGTGCTGAGGTCCGGGTCGGTATAGACGGCATTCAGATCCTCGACCTGGCGATTCAAATTCTCAAGAAGCGCCTGTTTTTCCTCTCTTATTTTTTCGTATTTAGCATATTCTGCGCGAATTTTGTCAATCTCTTTATACTCAGCCCGGGCTTTCTGGAGTTGCGCTTCATTGGTTTCTATTTGTTGCGTTACGATAGCTTTATCGTCTTCTGCCCGCTGCCACGCTGCTTTTCGCAGAATCTCAGCAATCTCATTTTGTCGATTAGCAAGGTCTTCCTGCATTTGCTTCAGCGCTGCCCGTGTTTCCTGAACAATGCGATGCTCTTCGCCAAAACGATTGAGTTGGCGGCTGAGTATCGGTTCTAACGAAGCAATGTTGTTGCGCATTTGGCGGGCGATGGGGTCGGTTTCAATTTGTTCTTTTACCACCTGGTCAAAGTCTTCGGATATTGCACGGTTTTTTAATGTTTCCAGATTACGTTCAAGTCCGCTGCGCTGGGTTGACAGTCTGCTGAAGGTATTTTCCAGGTCCACCATTTTATCGTCCATATAATCTCTGAAAGACTGGTTTGCGCCGAGATTCAGACGAGCAAATCGAGTGCCTTCCCGAATTACTTCGAGACTGTTTTGCACATCTCTTAAACTACTTTGAATATTATCGCGCTGGCTGGTTCGCTCGGCCAGTTGTTCAGACACATCCCCCAATGCCAACTGACGCTGTTCCTGCAGAAACAACAATACCATTTCATCAACGATCGTTTTTGCTTCTATTGCACTGCCGCACCTCATCGAAATAAAGATGACGTTTTGGTCTCTGGGGGCAGATGCACTCAAGTGGTCCTCTAAGTTCTTTAGAGCCTTGTTAATGGCTTTGTCTTTATCTCCGATAATGTTGCCCTCTTCGTCGACTTTTGCGAAACGCTTAAACCAGTCTGTTTCCTGAATTTTTGGCCGAGTAATTAGCTTTTCGAGCATGTTTTGCCGCTTGATATACGAAGCCATTGTAAATCGGTGCTGGTAATAAATATCTTTTGCCGGCTGGGGATTGGTGATTGTTTTTGGGTCTTTTAAGCCGGGCGGCGAAACCTTAATACCGGCAACAGCGGTGTACTTGGGAATATAGCGATCACATAGAAACCAGGAAATACCGCCGATAATTGTTCCTAAAACGGTAAAAATGATAATCATCCACAGATGACGGCGTAAAATCCCCATGATTTCTTTGGGGGTCATCGTCATTGTCCCCTGACCAGGTCCCGGGGCAGGGATCATGCCCGGACGGGGCGGCCCGGACGTTCTCGTCATCATATTATTTGGTTTTTGAATCGATTTATCCATGTTTCGTCTCCCTGCTTATCAGAATCAGAAAAGATATCAATTGTTTATTGTTATAGTTTCAATTTTTCAATCGTCTGCCGTAATTGCTGCTTTTCTTCTTCCGGAATCTCTGTTGCAGCGTCCAGGGCTTTCTGGTAATACTCAATGGCTTGTCGATTGTTGTCCTGACCTTCGTATGCCATTCCCATATGTTTAAACATATCCCAGGGAACCGGATCGCCGAAAACTTCATTCAATTGGATTGCTCGCAGAAGATTTCGTTCCGCCTCTTTGTATTGCCCAGCTTTGCATAAGGCATACGCATAGGTATCCAGATAAACAGCATTCGCCGGATCACTTTGATGGGCTTTACGGGCATACTCAGTCGCCGTTTCTATCTGTGTGTTATTGTCGGTTAACAGATAAGCCAGATTGTTCAGCAGCGACGGATTTTCCGGCTGTTTTTTCAGCATGGCTTCAAATAATGAGATTGAACGATCCAAGTAATCTTTATCTGCGGTTTTGCTATACGCCAGAATCAACACATTACCTTTTTTAATGGCCAGCGTAAACCATGCAGGATGCTCTTCTCCCGATAGTTCGATACATCGATCCAAATGCTCGACAGCATTATTATAGCGTCCCTCTTTTTGAGCGAGCCGATAGGCTAATAAATGGGCAGGGAGAAAGTCCGGGTCCTGCGACAATTGTTTTTGGCACCATGATTCAACAGCCTGTTTTCCCACGGTTTCCAGCATGTTTTCTAATACGAGTTCCTGCATGCGGTCGTCAACCCCAGCTTTTTCCAGGGCCTTTTCAAAACTGTCGTTTGCTTTGTCCGGCTGATTCAGTTTAAGTTGAATCAAAGCCATATAGGTATAGGCAGGCGAGGCGGCGGGTGTGTCGATAAATTCGGATGCCAGCGAGAAAGCCTCATCATATTTCCCGCCTTCGTATAAACTTTTAATGTATGCAACTAAAATGCTGACGTCTTGATTCTGCCTTTGCAGGCTCAGGTTCCACGCATCCCGTAAAAATTGTTGCGCTTTGTTAAAGTTTTTCTGTTCCAGATAGAAATTTCCGATTCGATAAAGCCAAGAAATATTTTGCGGATACTTTTCAAGCGTCGTTAGATAAAATTTCTCAAGTTCCGTAACATTTGCTGTTTTCTTGTAAGTGGCTTCAATCGTAAGCCAAAGTTGAGAAGGGGCCTGCGGGTCATTCAATCCTTCTTTCAGCTCACCAATAGCTCCCTGAGGATTGCCCATTTCATTGTAAACCGACGCCAGTTCAAGGCGTACCATCGGATCGGCTTTAATGCGTTTGCTGCGTTGTAAGTCACCGACTGCTTTTTGAGGTTGATTCATCAGACGGTACAGTCGACCGCGCAGCCGCCAGGCACTGGCGTTTTCGGTTTCTGTTTCGAGATAACGATTGGTCAGAGAAAGCGAGTCTTCAAGATTGCCGTTTCTCATTTGAGTCCAGGCTTCAATGAGCAGTATAATGGTTTCCTCCGGATAGCGTTCTTTAAAGCCGGGCAGTCGTTCTTCCACTTCTGCGGTAAAACCGTTATCCAGATATTTCTGGAACAGCCATAATTCTGATTCTTTGCTGTCATCCATTTTCATCAGCATATCCAAATACTGTTCAACCTGCTGGCGCTCGCCCATGCCTTCAGCGGTCAGAACAAGCCCGTGAAGTACCATGATATCTTCAGGGTTCTTTTCATACAGACCATTCAGGATTTCCTGTGCCTGTTCGAACAGGCTGTTTCTCAGATAGTATTTCCACAGTAAGTTCTCATCATCTTTGAGTAGGTCGATGGCTTCCTGGTCCTTACCGGTGACGCGGAGAAAATCGGCGTATACTTGCCGGGCGGTTTCGTTTTCCGGTTCTAATTGAATGGCCTGTTGGTAAGCATTGCCCGCCAATTCTACTAATCCGGATTGTTTGACAGTGTCCCACTCATACTTTGCATGTCTGGTTGCCATGTTTCCCAGCATCAGGGCGTTTTCAACGCTGGGATGATTTTTCAGCAAAAGCTGACGAATCGAAAGAGCCTGATCCGGATTTTCCCGGCTGATTGTTTCGGCGTAAACACTTTGCAGTTGCCAGTCTGATGGATTTAACACCATGGCCCTTGTAATGGCCTGTTGTGCTTCTGCCTGCTGTTGCGGAGTAACTTTACTTCCGAGTTCTGTGTTTCGAGAAAAAAGAGCGGATGCCAGATTTCTGGCATAGTTCGGGTTTTGGGGTTTCATCTTTTGGGCAATTTGAAGATTTTCGATCGCGGATTCATAATTCTCAAGCCGATTATAAACACGACCTTTCAGGAAATAAATCTGACTGGAGAGAGGCTGAATTGCCAGACTCTCATCGAACCGACGGAGAGCCAGTTGATAATTTTCTTTAATAAATTCCAATTGGGCTGAAAACAAATTTCCTTCGCAGCCGTCAAGATTTTGTGAACGGAGCGGACGAAGGAGGCTTTCCACTGTCTGTATGTCTTCCTCCTGCACAGCGATCTCGAATTTTTCAAGAAGCACCTGCGGATCATTCGCCTGCGACGTGGGGATTTCTGCAAGTGCTGTTCGGGCGTTTTCATAATCGCCCCGATTACGGTATAATTGAGCCATGCCGACATTTCTCTTAATCGGATCTTCAAGAGATTTCAGCGCCTGTTCTTGAATTATTTGCTGTTGTTCCTGCGATATTTCCAGAGGATTTTCCTGCATTGCCTGAAGCTTCAGTATCTTGACCGGAAGATTGTCCGGATTGCCAGACAGATATTTGTCAATCAACATGATAGCTGTCTGGGTCTGATTGTTTTGAATCAAATCTCTGCAAACCCCCATGAGCGTTTGCGCATCTATGCTTTTGACGTTTTGGTCTAACCACATCTGTAATAATTGAGTCTGTTCGGTGCGAAGTTGCGTTAATTCTTGTGTCTGCTCTGCGGAAGGCTCTTGTTTTTCCGGATCCTGTTGTGCAAGGGCTTGCTGAATCTGATTAATTTTACTTGTCAGTAGATTAATTTTTAATTGAATGGATATTGGTTCTTCGGCAGGAATTTCTGAGAGTGACTGTGCTGCCTCATCGAATCGGTTCAAAGCAATCAGTGCCTGTGTTTTCAGACTTTGACTTCGCAGATTGATGCCGTAACGACTTTGATAATTATTTACCATTGTCAGGACATGGGACCAGCTTCGCAGTTTTGCGAAAATCTCCGCATAGTCCAGAAAAAGATACGGTTTTTGCCGTGCAGGTCGTGCGCGATTGAATATGGCCTTTCTCAAGAATTCAAGCTGCATCCCTAGTTCGTCTTTTTCTTTCATAAGATTCGCCAGTGTAATGCATAAGACCGGGTCAACGTCAGACAACTGTCCTTCTTTGTCAAGTGCTTTGGATTGTTCATAGGCCTTATACATCAGACGAATTGCTTTGTCTTGTTCACCTTTGGCCAGAGCAAGCATCCCTTCGAATTTCTGGACAAGGGGATTTTCCGTTGTTCCGAAAATGTTCTTGATTTCTTCAATACGCGGTTCGGCCTTTTGGCGCCAGTTCCGGGCAGTATCTTCGTCTTGTGCCTGGTTGGCCAGATATGTTTTTTCGAGGTAAACTTCAGCCAGGAAAATGTTAGTATACAAGCGGTATTGTCGGTTTCGTCCTTGCAGTGGACCGGAAATATCCTGAGTCCCTGACATCAAGAGTGCATTTTCGGCCAGTTCAATCGCATCTGCAATGGCATCCGGATCATTCAGAGAAGAGCCTTTGCGATATAAGAGTTGATACATTCGAATGACGTATTCAATGTTTTCCGGGTCCAGTTCATGGGCCTGACGAATGGCTTCAATAGCTTGGTTTATTTCTGCTTCAAGCGGCATATTTCCCGTATTTTCATACGCAAATGAAGTAACAAGCAAAAGTTTATCATTTGGTGGAAGATTCATTGTCCGTGTTTCAATCTCGACCCGAAGTTTATCGATTTCATTAGGATCTGACGCCATTGTCTGCAACTTAAACATCAGCAGGTTTGCGGTAGCTGTTGCCTTATCTTCTGACTTCTCGATACCGGTTTCCAGCCATTTTAAAGCATTTTCCTGGTTTTTTTCCAAGGCGTCTCTAATGCCGGCAAATTGATCCAGTTCGCCTTGCAGACGGGCCGCCTGCGCTCGCAATAAATAGAGTTCGTTATTCTCAGGATTTTTTTCGAGTAAAGACTCCAGCACCTGAAGGCTTTTGGTAAGCAGTTCTTGACGATTTGTAGTTTCTCCCCGTTGCGCCATTAGCAAGAACGATTTGGCATGTTTGGTCAACAGCGATGTATCCGGTTCGATTTCCTGTCTTTTGAGGGCTTCGAGAAGTTCCGTTATATTTTCATTGATTGTTTTCCAGACCCGGCTATCTCCGGCCTCTGCGACCTGGTATAAAAAATCCAGCAATTTATTGCGGGCTTCAATATTGTCCGGATCGATCTTAGTGATTTTATTCCAGCAGTCGCGTGCTTTGCCCCAATCCGCTTCATGCTGCTCATTATTAATCAGGTGAAATTCAGCCAGTTCGAAGAGACGCTCTATTTTATACGCATCGGTTTTTCCGAAAGTATAAGCCATGCCGAATTCCTTTTCGGCGTTTTCGTAATCACCGACCTCCAGTAGTTGTCTGGCTTTTGCAAGAGCCTTGTCAGGATTTTGTCCGATTCCCAACCTGCGGGCGATTTTGGGACCGACTAACCAGCCCATGATAGTACCCAAGACCAATATCACGAGAACAATGCTAATAATCGCTACTTTTTTGTTTAGTTTTTTAGCCATAAAATTAACCTCTCCGTTTTTCGGTATACCCGAATAAATCAATATCAACAAATTTCTAATATAAGAAAATTTTACTATTTAATTTTGTCAAAAAATTAGCTGCCCGATGTTTTTTCCTCGGGATTATCGTCTTTTGCGTTGATTTTCTGCCAGTCGGGCCAGTGGTTTTTTTCCAGTTCAGGCAACAGCAAAGCGAGCAGTTGTTTGCTGGCTTCGAGCGTTTGTTCTTTATCGGGATAAACGTATTCGAACGAGTCTTTTCCGTAGAAGAACCACTCCACTTTTGAAAAATAAGAGTATGAGCTGGTCCAGTTGCTTCCCAGCACCAATCGCGTTTGTGTTCGATCTTCCGTATATTTACCATTGGCATAGAATAAGTATTGGACTGAAAACCTGATATCGCTTTGTATGATATTATTGCCGATTTGCCCAAAGACAACATATTGCAGCCCGATTTTTTTATTGGCATCGTTTGCCTTGCCCCACGGTATTTCAAGTGTGACGGTTTCCCCGCTTAGACGGGATTTTCCGCCTCCCACATAGCATTCATCCGGCACGTGAGGGACCATGTCCGGATTGCCTGTATAATAGGTGATGAACAAAGAGCAATAGCGGAGCGGGCTGTCCGATTCGACATCCGAATTTTCCAATATCCACTGTAGATATTGGTCCGTCCCGAGACTTTCAAGTGTTTCGCGGTCAATCGCGGCCTTGTTTTTAACGATATAGGGGTTTAGAACAGATTCATCGAATTCATCGAACGGTTTCTGCAGGGCAATGGGTTTCTTGATCATCACGAGGCCCAGTTTGTGGATAACAATTTGCTTGCCGGCGGCAACGGTCAACAGGATTGCCGCACACACCACAAACGCCGGTTTCAAATAAGATTTCAGTGTCGGTTGTTCCACTCAAGACTCCCTCGATTGTCGGGATGAGGATTTACGAATAATCACGTCTTCCTGTTGCGTATTCTCTTCATCCACGAACAGATTATTCATAAGCCACGCCAGCCCGCCGTACAGCGCAAATGCCAGCGACAGCATCAGCAGTCCAAGTAGGCTATGATAAGGTTCTTTGGCGTATTTGGGAAAACCCAAAACATAAATAAAACCTGTAATCGTCACCCTTATAAAATTGCAGAAAATTGCGATTGGGATCGTGCTGCAAAGCAATATTAGACGTTGCCAGATAGGTCGCCAATGCAAATAAGCCATTGCCACGCCCAGTGCCACAAAGGTCATGAGCAGCCGCATTCCACTGCATGCCTCGGCCACATCAAGTGTTGTACCTTCTAATGATTCATGTGTTATAAGTGCGATGCCATCAAGCTTAATAGTGACGCCGCTGATCGTTGCTTGAACATTGGGAACCCAGTTTAGGATAATAGTGGCGATCTGTGCGGCCCATGCTCGCATGGGATTGGTGAGCTGAAAATGCAGACGCGCGGGTAACGGAACCGCGAAGAACAAATAGGCCACGGGGAGCCAGGTATATTTGAGCAGTTTCCAACCGCCGATAAACAAAACGGAAGCTCCGATTGTTGCGATCATAATCAACGGTTTTCCGTACATGAATTTCAGCATGGCGATATTGACCGGGTACAGGGCTAAGAAAAAAAGCAACATTGGAAGTCCGACCAGCCAACTGGGCCGGAACGTGTCTTTTTGTTCGATGATTTCGTTTTTGCTCTGGTTGAGAAAGTACAGACTAAACAGCGGAATCAGAAATCCATGCGACCAACTCGGATTGGACAGCCATTGATGGACGATGCTGTTGATTTCTTCGCGGAAAATCCACCAGATCAAAATACTCAAAATCGCTATTTTGATGAACGGATGGATTCCAAGGTCAAACCAGCTTTTTTCGTTGGCTGATTCGGCGGAGGACTGAACAGTTCCTTGTGACTGGTTTTGGTTCATTATTATCGACTAAAAAATGCTGTTGAATCCAAAATGTCCCGGGAATGGGTCGCCGTCGAAATCTGTTGAGGCGAAATTGCGGTCATAAATAAATCCGAAACCATAAGTGGCCCGGAATGCATTTCGCAATTGAGCCAACCATCGGCTTGTCCCGCTTGTTCCGACATTAATGTAATCATAAGGTTTGATGAAAAAGTCCGGCTGCAATCCCTTAGCGATCTTATCCAGATCGACCATGACAATTTCCTCCTGCATAAGCCCGGCTTTGTTTTTGCCGATTCGACGTACAACTTCGACCTTTTTGGGTGCTGCAATCTGATTCAAACCGCCTGCGGTTGCAATGGCCTGTTTGAGTGTAATGGGACGGCCGGTAATCGAATAGGCATTGGGCCCGTTGACATTTCCGGCGACCCAGAATTCTCCGACTACATCACGCGGGACCGTAATTCGGTCGCCCGGACGAATAATGATATTATAACGCGGATCTCCGGCCAGCAAACGGTCAACCGGGATTTTAATAACCCGCGTTACGCTTTCGGTTCTTCCAAGATCGGCCAATCCGAAATCGGACGGAATGTCCTCTGCGGTCTGCCTTGGCAAAGGCTTGATGGGGCGAGGCTGTAAAACCTCCGGTTCTAAGGCAAACGATTCTTCCGGTTGGCCGGCGACTTCGATTGGCTTCCATTTTCCGTCCTCAAAAACCCATTCAATACGCTTGGTTTTTTGTTGTGCCGGCAATAGCTCTTCGATATTGAGCGGTTCGGCATCTACTTCTCCATTCGGCGCATCAATCCCTTCCGGTGCGGCTAAGGCTTCGAGTTCTTTGCGTGTGACCATTTCAGCAGAGGTAATCAAAATGCCGCGTTGTTTGCGGTGCACACTGGGGGTGATAATTTCGAGCATTTCTTCTTCCAAACTCTTCTGGTCCGGTTCAACGGCATCCATTTCAATTAAATCCTGACCGGTTGGAGACAGAGCATCTTGTTGTCGGACATCTCTGGAGACATAGGCATAGCTAACGTTAAAATCGCCGATACCGCCGGCATAAGCAATCGCGTCGGTTAAACGAATGGGAGATCGGGGAATTTCATAACGGGCAGATTGTGCAATACCCTGTCCGACAATTGAAAAAAAGCGTGACTGAGATTGCAGGACTGTGACGGTGACCGAAGGGTTTTTGATGACGTTGGGCGATAGGATGTCTGCAATTTCCTGCTCCAGCTTGGCTTCGGTCAATCCTTCGGCTGATACAATACCGACATCCGGGATTGAAATACGTCCGGTTTCTGTAATGATGTATTGATTCACGTAGGCTGTGCCGACTTGATACATTTCAAAAATGCTGACACGTATGATGTCGCCGGGTCCCAGTACATAATCCTGTTCATACTTGATCAGGTCTTCGGGGCGGGGTTCTTCGGCAGCTTCATAAGTGGGCGATGGTTCATCAGCCACCCCTAATGTGTCCAGAATGACGTTGACCATTGGGGTAGGTTCAAAACGTCCGATTTGGGTAGGATCCAAAATGTCGTTGTAACAGCCGCTGATGCCCAGGAGCAACGGTACAGTCGTCATAAAGAAGATTTTTTTCATCATGATTTTAGAATTCACGAAAGTAGAAGTATCTTATCGTCCTGAATTAAAAAAGGTTTTCGGCGTAACAAAGCCGGAAATCTGACCTTATTATCGGTTAAATTATTGAGTTTCTTAATCATTATTTCGGCGATAAGATGCTTAAATCAATAAAATTACGTTATAGATCATGGACTTCGGCGTAAAAAAGACGAATAGTTGCTTTAATATGAAGGTTCCCCGTTCTCATCCGTCCTTCCATATACTCTTTTATGGAAAAAAAGGTTCGCCGAACAGGGTCGTTTGTTGATGTTTTTTATTCTGCTGTATGTTGGGCTTGTTTTTTTAGAATACTTTTATATTCAAATTGTATGATTAATTGTTTTGAAGCCAATCCTTTGCTGATGTCAAAGACGTCAATTTTCATGGGGACAAGCGTGTCTAATTCTTTACTGTAACGAAGGTTATAGCTTTTAAGCAACCATTGGATTTCATGTTCTGTATCCTGTAGTTTTATTAAATCAGTTTTGTTCGTCCCCTTGTTTCGCAGGATAGTTGCCTGAATTCCCGTATTGTTTGCGGCTGCTTGCATGGGCTCATACCACTGGCCTTCGATTTTTATCGTTTCTTGCGTTTCAAATGGCGTAGTATCCAAGAGTCCTGCACCGGCGGTAAAACTGTAAAACACGGCAGTTGCCAGAGGTTCATTGACAAATGACGCCGGAAGGTCTGATAAAAACGACGATGGCTGTTTTGCCGAGGCAAAATGGTCTTTGTTCAGGGTGAATGTATACCGGCCGGTAGGTTCGGTTGCAACGATTTTCAGATAGCCGGTTTTTGGATTAAAACGATGCTGCTGCTGTGTGACATAAGGGACATAGTCTTTCTGGAAATAATTAACAATACAATCGGCGATAATTGAAGCGGATTGGTCAGGCATTTCCTGTGTCGGCTGCTGCTTTTTTTGTGAAATCCGGCTACAGCCACCCATCAGAACCAAGAGGGCCGATAACAGTGCTATTTGGATACTATTTTTTGAATGTCTCATGCTTTGATTCCCCATTTTTTGTGTTAAAAACGAATAACAAATATGACAGCATCAATGCGACCGGGACGGTCGCGCTGGCCAAATTGGCTTTGCTTGGGTTTGTTTTTTGGTCTTTCAGCTATTTCTCATCATCAATAAGCGTCTATGTATAAGATATTTACAGAGATTTTGCAAATCAAAAAATTTGGTTTGTTTGTCATTTTTTTGTTTTGACACTGATTAACGCGGATTGACACAGATTTTTGGATTTGAAGAATACAGGAATACAAGAACTCAAGGACTCACGAAGATTGGGTTCGTATTGGGTTCGTTTTTTGTGCCAAAGTTCGGAGTTCGTTGTTCTTAGTTCATAGAAAAGAAGGAGTTATGGGAAACTTGGTTTGCACAAAATTGGGTTCGTTTGTCAAAAAAAGTTGTCCACGGATTACGCGGACTTCCACATATTTTAGATAAAGAATAGCCATAGAGGACTCAGAGAGAGCATATCAAATATAAAGGAGCAAATAGCAAAAATATGGCCCCGGATCGGTGTCCGGGGTGACATTCCTTCTTCCAGATAGCTGTTTTGATTCTGGGTCCCGGCTCGGAGGCCGGGATGACAGTGGGGTTGGCATTTCAGCCGGGCGACGCGGTCGTTCGCTATCTCATATTCAGATGTCAGATATCAGATATCAGATATCAGCAGGCGGCACAGCCGCCACCTATACCATTTTAGAAAAAGTTAGGTGTTTGTCAAACAAATAAAAACAATTTTGAATTATTAATTTTGAGTTTTGAATTGTGGAATTCCTCCGGATGGCTGTTTTAATTTTTTTGCCACCCCCTTGAATAAACTTTGTACTCAGAGACGGTGGAAAACGGCCGGATTTTTTCTTTTCACTGTTCGTGTTGGGGGGCTGAGAGGTTTGAGGATTCGATGGTGTCCTGTGTAATGCCATTTTTCAAAGTTTGGCGGACAAGCAAACGCAAGAAAGATACAAATGCTTGCACTCAACTCATAGGTTATATGATTTGGTATCGCCAATATTTTTAATAAAAACGGCATGAAAATACCTGCTAATAGTATCACAATGGGTCCAATATAGACTTTGTCATAGCCGGGGATGATGAGCCGGCCCGTACGGAATCTGCCTAAGAAACTGATGGGTGGACGATATTTAATTGCATAACTCGTAAAACGAAAGATTGGTAAGAAAATAATTGGGATTGCATAGATGAAAGCAGTTATTCGTTCGTTTTCCATGTTGTAAACGAGCCAGTTGATTGTATGTGCATACATGAAAAACAGGATTGCAAGAATAACTCCGGTTTCTACTCCGGCAGAAAAGATATTTGTGATATTTAGTTCCCGAAACGGCCACTGGATAACTCGTTGTGTGATTGCCTGTTGTTTGAGTTCATCGACCTGATTTTTATTCCACCACGGTGTATTCCATGGAAATTGCTTGAAGTAGCAATGGACGCCCCACAGGCCGATTGATGTTAAGCTGATGAGTACCATCAGAGCGATATAGAAGTTCAAATGAGGATAAACAATAAGTGGTGCCAGCAAGACGTATGTGCTGATAAATTCAATTTGGCGGGTAATACAAAATGATGCGAGCAAGCCTAAATTGTATGCAGCGAGGAATATGATTAGCAGTATCGGCCAATGATGGACCGGAAAAATAAATGTTAGAACCATGAAGAAAGTGACGATAATCGCATCAGCCCAGAATAAATTTACAGGGCCGCGTGGCAAAGCTTTCCCAACTTTCCAAGGCGAAAGTGTTAGCTGGATTAGATATTTCTTGTTAAAGGCCGGATGGAATCGAAAAATACGAGTCATGCTATAGATGGCAACAATTGCTCCAATATACCAAGTGTTTATCTTAACCAGTGGAGGATCGCCGAAGCAATACGCTATACCATTTACGATGGATAAAATAACTATTGCCATGGCTGTGAGCCATAACGTAGATTTCCACATAGTTCGATAGATTGTCTGCCAGAAAGTTTTCATGGCTTTAACCTTTCAGATAGCCGTCGATATCTTCATTTGACTTGGGATGAATCAGAGCTTCGAGGACTTCGAGTAGTGAGCCTGTGCAACCGGTTTGTTTTCGCAGACCGTCGGCGCTGTCGTAGGCGAGGATTTGTCCGTCGGCAATGACGGCAATTTTGTGTGCCAGCGGTTCGACCAGTTCCGGTACGGGTACGGCCATGACGACGGTTACATCATTTCGTTCGGCCAGCTTTTTGAGGATTTTACTCAGTGCCAACAGTGCCGAAGAATCCAGCCCGCCGGAAAACGGTTCGTCCAGTATGAGAATCGGTGCTTCTGTAGCCAATGCGGCACAGATACCGATTTTTTTCTGCTGGCCGGTAGAGTATGACTGAATCGTTGAATCGGCGTTTTTGTCGAGGTCAAAAATGGACAACAGTTTATCCGTTAGTTCCATCAGCCGTTGTTCTTCGACATCATATAATCGACCGATTATGAATTGAAATGCTTATCGTGGGCTATTGTTGCAGAAAATCGAGGCAAATCAAAATTTTTACTGTTTTTCGCTGTGCAAAATGCTGTCGAGGTCGGGTGGGTTGGGTGCGTTGTTATGTAGGGAATAAAAAACCCGGCCCTGCGGATTTCACAGGGCCGGAGTATCTTAATAATTGAATAGCCATAGGCAATTGTATTTTTTGTGGCACGGCCATCTTGGCCGTGATTCACGGGCTGGAAGCCCGTGCCACATTATTTTAGCATTCATCGCATGGGAGCTGAGAGAGTTTTTCAAGCAGCGAATACTTTTGGGTGGCATCTTTTTTGGCCAATTCCATCAATTGAGCGGCGACTTCGGGTTTTGATTTTGTCAATGAGCGGAATCGGTTTTGGCCATAGGCAAATTCCGAGAAATCGACGGTCGGTGCTTTCGAATCCATTTGGAGCGGGTTCTTGCCGGTTCCTGCCAGTCGCGGGTCAAATCGGTACAGGGGCCAGTGGCCGCAGGCCACGGCCTTTTTCTGTCCTTCGTAACCGGTTGCCATGTCAATGCCGTGCGCGATGCAATGCGTGTAGGACAGAATCAGTGACGGACCGTCATAGCTTTCCGCCTCAGCAAAGGCCTTGACGGCCTGATTCGGGTTGGCGCCGATGGAGATCGAGGCGACATAGATGCCGCCGTAGCTCATGGCGATAAGCCCCATGTTCTTCTTCGGCATTTTCTTGCCGGCAGCAGCAAACTGAGCAACTGCCGCCCGCGGTGTGGCTTTGGACATCTGTCCGCCAGTGTTGGAGTACACTTCCGTATCCAGTACCAAGACATTGACGTTTTCGCCGCTGGCCAGTACATGGTCCAGACCGCCGTAACCAATATCATAGGCCCATCCGTCGCCCCCGACGGCCCAGACGCTTTTTTTGACGAGGTAATCGGCCACGCTCAATAACTGTTCGCAGTCATCGCATTTGCTTTTTTGACAGGCGTCTTTAAGTTTTTCAATGCGATCCCGCTGGTCTTCAATTCCGGCCTGTGATGTTTGGTCAGCGGATTTAATACCCTCGGCCAGACCCCTTTCGACACACCCGGCCTCGGCGACCTTGTCGAGCAATTCCAGGGCATATTCTTTGAATTTATTAATGGCCAAACGCATTCCCATAGCGAACTCGGCGTTATCTTCAAAGAGGCTGTTGCTCCAGGTCGGACCGCGACCGTCGGCGCGTTTGGCGTACGGTGTCGTCGGCAGATTGCCGCCGTAAATGGACGAACACCCCGTAGCGTTTCCAATATAAGCACGGTCGCCGAACAACTGACTGAGGAGTTTGACATTGGCCGTTTCGCCACAACCGGCGCAAGCCCCGCTGAACTCAAACAGTGCCGGAACCAACTGACTGCCCTTGATACTGGCGATTTTAAACTTGCTCGGGTCCGTATCCGGGATTGACAGGAAGTAATTGAAGTTGTCAACTTCCGCTTTTCGCAGCGGTTCCTGCGGGGCCATATTGATTGCCTTGCGGTCCGGGTTGTTTTTGTCTTTGCCCGGGCAGTTGACGACACAGGCCGTACAGCCGGTGCAGTCTTCGGGTGCGACCTGAACGGTAAACTTCATGCCTGCAAAGTCCTTGCCCTTGGCCTCGGCAGTCTTGAAGGTTTCCGGTGCATTTTCCAGATACTTGGCATCATAAGCCTTGATGCGAATCGCCGCGTGCGGGCACACCAGCGAACATTGGCCGCACTGGATACAGACATCCGGTTCCCAGACGGGAATATGCACGGCGATGTTGCGTTTTTCATATTTGGTTGTTGCGGTGGGGAACTTGCCATCGCAGGGCATTTTGCTGACGGGCAGTTGGTCGCCGCGTCCGGCCATAATCTCAGCCGTAACATCTTTGACAAATGCCGGGGCGTCGTCGGGAACCATGCTGGCCATGTGCATTTCGCTGGTGGCTACATCCGGCACGGTGACTTCGCAAATCTTGCTCAATGCGGCGTCAACGGCCGCGTTGTTCATGTTGACGACCTTGTCGCCTTTCTTGCCATAGGATTTCTTAATGGCTGTTTTGATTGCCGCAACGGCGGTATTGGCGTCGATGACACCGCTGATTTTGAAGAATGCCGTCTGCATGATGACGTTGATGCGGGAACCCAGTCCCAGCTCTTCGGCGATGCTGATGGCGTCGATGACGTAGAACTTCAGTTTCTTTTTGATAATCTGCTGCTGGACTTCCACCGGCAGCGTGTCCCAGACTTTGTCGGCGCTGTAGAGGCTGGTCAGCAGGAATGTGCCGCCTTGTTTGCTATGGCTGAGCATGTCGTATTTTTCGAGGAAGCTGGGATTATGACAAGCGAGGAAATCCGCCTTCTTGACCAGATAAGGACTGCGAATTGCTTCGGGGCCGAACCGCAGATGAGACACCGTCATGGCGCCGGCTTTCTTGGAGTCATAGACGAAATAGCCTTGTGCGTAGTTGTCGGTTTCTTCGCCGATAATCTTAATGCTGTTCTTGTTAGCGCCGACGGTTCCGTCTGATCCGAGGCCATAGAACATTGCCGTGTAAGATTTGGTCGAGATGTCAAACGTTTCGTCAACTGTGAGACTGGTCTTGCAAACATCATCGATAATACCGACGGAAAAATGATTCTTCGGTTCTTCCAAGTCGAGATTGTCAAAGACGGCCTTGACCATCGCCGGTGAAAATTCCTTGGAACCCAAACCATACCGGCCACCGACGCAAATCGGGTACTTGGTGAACGGAGCGATCTTTTCGGCCATGGTTTCGCCGATGGCTGTGCGTATATCCAGATACAGCGGTTCGCCGATGGAGCCGGGTTCTTTGGTGCGGTCCAGAACAGCGATTTTGGAAATGGTTTTCGGCATGGCCTTAATGAAGTGTTCTACACTAAACGGGCGGAATAAGCGGACTTTAATCAGGCCGACTTTTTCGCCCTTGCTGTTGAGGTAATCGACGGTTTCATGTGCGGTTTCCGCGCCGGAACACATCATCACGATGACTTTTTCCGCATCGGGAGCACCGACATAATCAAACAGATGGTATTGCCGTCCGACGACTTTCGCAAAGGCGTCCATTGCATCCTGAACGATTTTCGGTGTGGCAAGGTAGAACTTGTTAACAGTTTCGCGTCCCTGGAAATACACATCCGGGTTCTGGGCGGTTCCGCTGATCATCGGACGATCCGGGCTTAATGCTCGCGCCTTGTGGGCGGCAACCAGTGAATCATCAATGACCGCACGCATATCATCGTAGGTTAGTTCTTCGACCTTCTGTACTTCATGACTGGTTCGAAATCCATCGAAGAAATGCAGGAAGGGCACGCGTGAAGCCAATGTTGATTGCTGCGAGATCAGTGCCAGGTCCATAACTTCCTGTACATTGTTGGAAGCGAGCATGCCGTAGCCGGTCTGTCGGCAGGCCATGACGTCGGAATGGTCACCAAAAATACTCAAAGCCTGGCAGGCTAATGAACGAGCCGAAACATGGAAGACCGTTGGCGTTAGTTCACCGGCGATTTTGTACATGTTCGGAATCATCAGCAACAATCCCTGCGAGGCCGTAAAGGTTGTGGTTAATGCACCTGCGGCCAAAGCACCGTGGACAGCACCGGCGGCGCCGCCTTCAGACTGCATTTCGGTCACGGACGGTATGGTTCCCCAGATATTCGGTTGATTGGCTGCGGATTTAGCATCTGAAATTTCTCCCATCGGTGAACTGGGCGTGATCGGGTAGATGGCAATGACCTCGTTGGTCGCATGTGCGACATGTGCGGCCGCGGTATTACCGTCGATTGTAACCATTTTTCGCTTCATAAAACTCTCCAATACTTTAGAAAATAACTCCGTTGCAAGGGAGCCGGCTTTTATGCCCCTTGGTTCGCTACGATAAATAGATTCTTCTTATACCACGACCGTTCGCCGCTGGCAAAGGCTTTTTTACGGGAATTGACTCGAAAAAGGGCTTAATCAGGATGGAGATTGCATGAATTATCGGGTTCTTGTGCCATAAGTGTTAAAAACAACCAACATAAAAGGCGTCAATACGTCTTCGATGAAAGTCGTGGCTGTTCTGTCAGACAATCAAGACTCTAAACGTGCTATTGGGTAAGTTTGACGGCGGTGCCGTAGACGAGCAATTCAGAGGCAGTGCCCACGACGCTGGTGGTCATATAGCGTACATTGATAACAGCATCAGCGCCCATTTGTTTGGCTTGCTGCATCATTCGTTTCGCTGCGATGGTTCGGGCCTGTCCCATCATCTCAGTGTACTCAGTCAATTCCCCGCCAAGGATTAGTCGCATGATGGCCGACAGGTCATTGCCAAGCCAGATCGCAAAGACCGTATGTCCTTGTGCCAGACCGAGAACTTCGGTGACATCGCGGTTTGGAACCGTGTCGGAATTAAGCATCAGGATGGATGAGTCGGCCTGCTCAGAGGGCATAGCTGGTGACACGGGCTTGTTTTTGAGCTGTTCGAAAGCCAGCGATAGCAACACGACGAGAATACCGCCCAGCAGAGCAAAGATGGACAGGCGCAGCCACAACGGGATGACGGGGTCATCGGCGGTGACGACATGCCAGGGAATCCCTGCGAAGATGGTAATGAACAACCCTGCCACAAACACAGTCGAACCTATTTGGCGTATTGCTTTCATGACGTCACACCTTTTTTTTAAGACATTCTCTTTGAAAATCCGCCTATTGCATTTTTCGGATGCGTATTTCGATTTCTTTTTCGTTCTTGAGCAATTCGGTTAGTTTACTGGTATCCGTATCGCCGTAGTGATAGGGGTAGAGGATTTTCGGCTTAAAAGATTTAGCGGCGTCGGCGACCATTTCCGGCGTCATTGTGTAGGGCAGATTCATCGGCAGAAAGGCAATATCGATGTTTTTTAAGTCGGCCATTTCGGGGATGTTCTCGGTATCGGCGGCGATATAGATGCGCTTGTCTGCAAACGTGACAACATACCCATTGCCGCGGCCCTTCGGATGGAACGGCGTCCCGTTGGAGCGTTGATGAACGATATTATAGGCGGGGACCGCTTCAACGGTGAATCCCTCAAGGACCTGCTTGTCACCGTTTTTCATGACGGTTGCGTTGGGTACTTTGTCCGCACAAGAGGCGGATACGATGACAATTGTTGTTTTCTGTCGAATCTGCTCAATGGCTTTTGTGTCGAGGTGGTCTCCGTGTTCGTGTGTGATTAAAATAATGTCCGCAGCAGGGAGTTTGGTATAATCCGCCAGATTTGTCCATGGGTCGATATGAATCGTTTTACCGGCCCATTGGAACATCAATGTTCCGTGGCCGATAAATGTTATCGTTAAATCGCCGCTTGTTGTTTGGATGATATCCGTTTCGAACATTTTCTCCGTCTCCTTTTTACCCAGGGTTTCCCGGTCGGTTTCGGCAGAGCCAAGACTGATTTGGCAAAGTCCCGATAAGATTAAACCTATTAGCCCAAAAGAAAACGCTGACATGTGTGGTGCGGATTTATGTTTCATTGGTTATACTCCTTTCCGTCAATTCGTGACATGTTATTCCGGCGAAAAGCCATCTGATGCCTTCTGATTATACCCGATAAATTACCTAATGAAAAGGTTTTTTTCAATGTTGAAATTTTGGATTTTCAGTCAAAATTCATTAAACTTTTTTGTGTCATTCAACCGACTTAGTGTAAGAGAGTTGGTGAATAAAAAAAGCGTAAAAAATGGCTCTTAATTAGTGGCTAAAAGGCCAAATGCAGTCCGACTCTGGCGTGTTGACCTGAGCGTTGGCGCACAAGTCTGATGGAGATCGAAACACCACCGGCCAAGGACGTAGGCATAAGAGAAGAGCCATCTGAGACAAAAGGCAGGGCATGATGCTCTGCCTTTGTTTATGCGCGCTGGATTTAATGGCCGAATTCGAAGGGTTTTTTGGCGACGGAGAAAGGACGGTGTTTGCCGATATTGTTCAGCAGACCAATGGCGATGAGATTGACTAAAAGACTGGATCCGCCATAGCTGACCAGCGGCAGCGTCAGTCCGGTAATCGGCATCAGGCCTAATGTCATACTGACGTTGACCAAAATCTGGACGGCGAACATGGCGGCGATGCCGACAGCCACCAGTCTGCCGAACGGGTCGGTATTCAGCCAGGCCAACTCAATCGCACAGGCGAGTATGATGGTATACAAAATGAGCACCATCCCACAGCCCAGAAAACCAAACTGGTGGGCGATTGTCGCAAAAATAAAATCATTGTGCCTTTCGGGCAGATAACCGTACTGGATGTAAGGACCTTTGGCAAAGCCGTAGCCTTTGAGACCGCCGGAGGTGATGGCCTGCTTGGAATGCAGCAGGTGATAGCCTTCGGCACTCCGCCAGGTCCGCAGTTTGTCCGGGTCACCGACGAGAATTTTCGCCAGTTTGGGATGTGTTTCAGCCGCGTCGAAAATTGTTTGATTCTGCAGCAGCACCGAGGAAATGCGCATTCGCTGGTAAGGTCGCATAAAATGCCACAGCACGGGCGAAACGGCTAATCCCATACACAAAATCAGCACCAGATGTTTGACCTTGGCCCCGGCTACGAACAACATGGCAAACAAAATCGGCATCATCAAAATGACCGTTCCCAGATCCGGCTCCAGCAGGATCAGCATCATTGCCAGCAATGTCAGGGCAAACGGGCCGATCAGACCGAGAAACTTGCGGTAGTTGGAACGAAATCGCAGGTACCAGGCCAGTGCCAGGATATATGCAATTTTGCAGAACTCCGAAGGCTGAATCTGGAAACCGAAGCCAATCTTAAACCATCGACGGGTCCCGTGTCGCAGCGGAACAAACGGCAAATCAATAAATTTGTCCAGCAGCAGCATGGCCAGCATCGCCAGTATAATGCCGTATAACAGGTAACTGAACGGACCGAGACGCTGGTAATTGAACAGGTTCACCAGGACCATGCAAAAGATCCCTGCGGCGGCAAACACAATCTGCTTTTTCCAGTCATTGACGTAGCGGCTGGACTGGTCCGTTGTCTCGGTATCGGTCTGCGCGGGTTCGATGTCGTTCGCGGGGGGCGGTTCGATGTTACCGGTGACCGGGTCCGGCTGTTCCGGGCTGGGATGGCCGACCGTGTAAATTGTGAGAATCCCGATGCCGACCAGAGCGATGGCTGCCGACAGCATGAGCATCCGCATCAGAAAAAAACGACCTTTGAAAATGAATGAGACCATAACGTTTTTATTCCAATTGTGTCATAATTTCGTTGACGACGGTTTGCAGAGCGTTTTCGAGGGGGCCCTGGAGATTGACGCCGGAAGCGAGTGTGTGTCCGCCGCCGCCGTATTTCTGGGCGATTTTCCGCACATCCACCGTGCCTTTGGACCGCAGTGAGCAACGAAAGCCGCCGTCAGCCAGTTCCACAAACAAGGCGGCGGCCTGAACGGTTTGAATCCGTTGGCATTCGTCGATGAGGTTTTCAGTATCGGCGCCGGTGGCGCCGGTTTTGTCGAAGTCCCTGCGCAGAATATACTGCGTGGCGATGCGTCCGTCGGCATGAAGCTGCAAATGCTCCAGCATCCGGCCCATTAAATAGATACGCGACGGGGTAAAAGACTGATACAGCAGGCCGTAAATTTCGTTGGGTTTGGCGCCGGCGTCAATCAGTTTGGCGGCAGTCTGGAATATCCGGCTGTCGGTATTGCCGAATTTAAACCAGCCGGTATCGGTCGAAAGGGCGATAAAGATGGATTCGGCAATGCGTTCGGTGATTGGCCAGCCGGCGAACTTCAAGAGATCAAAGACGATTTCTCCGGCCGCGGCGGCGGTGGTGTCCACGATCATGACATCCCCAAGCCTGTCACCGGTGATATGGTGGTCGATGACGAGCACTTTCCTGCCGCAGTTTTCCAGCCAGTCGGAAAAGCCCGATAACTGCACCCGGCTGTCCGTATCGACGAGAATCACCAGGTCAATGTCCTGATAATGGTCATTGAGCTGTTCAGGAACAATATCATTGCCCAAAATGGGCGGTTTTTCATCAAACAGGGCCTGGTACCAGCTCGCCAAAGGTGACATGAACAACAACCGGACAGACTTGCCCAGACCGGTCAGGGTCTCCTGCAACGCTCGCACACAGCCGCAGGCATCGCCGTCAGGGCGGATATGCGTGGTAATAAGGATGCTGTTTGACTGCTCAATGAGCGTAACGGCTTTTTGATAAATATCACTGCTTGTCATCTTATATTGTATCCTGATTATGGTTAGCTATGAATTAATATCATTGTTCCTGTATCCAAGAGCCTAAACCGCTGGATGCCGGGTCAAGCCCGGCATGACAAAAATGAACCCGAATCTACGCGAAAATACATTATTACCACCGAAAACACCCAAATTCACGGAAAAAGAATCCAAAATGATGAATAAGAGTTAAAAATTTAGCATCCGGGCTCAAATCTCCGCCCTCAAGTCTAAAATTTCAATCCTTCGCCCCATTTTTCTGTAAGTAGTGGTTTTTACGGATGTTAAATCGCAGAAGCGGCGGTTTTAGTACTGGTATATCTGTTTTTATGGGAAAATTTTCAAAAAATTTGTCTTCAAAATCAAAATTTTACTTGCATTAGACCGGTGTTTTTAGTATTATCAGCATTATACCAAGATGGCTAAAATCCAAGTGTACAGCTAAAGGGTTTGGCTGTTGGAGGTTACATGATAAGAGTCGGGGGACGGCCCCATGAGAAACGCGGGGTACGGAGGTAAGAAAAAACGAGAAAACCTTCGAGGTGCGGAGCCTTGAGGGTGGTGAAATAAGAATAAGTTTCTGTGTACTTCAAAAGAGAAGAAAAAGAGAAAGGAAGGTGTCGTATGAAAAAGATGCTTGTTAGTTTGCTGGTTCTGGCGTGCGTAGCGCCGGCGATGGCTCAGGTGGATCTGGGCCTCGTGGATAACGGAGATGGTACAGCCACCATTACCATCAACACCGGTGGCGATACGGTTCGCGGTGTTGCGTTGACGGTCACATGCACCGAGGGCGCAAAACTGGTCGATCTGTCATTCACCGCCAATGCGGCGTTTAACACATTTATCGACTATTTTGCGGAGAACGGTACAGGCGGAGTTGGTGAAACTCCTAATCAGGAAGGTCATCCCTATGCTAAGGCCGGATCTGTAGCGGGTGTTGCCGCAGTTGATGACGAGACATTTGTCGTCTGCATGGGTGTGCTGGATGCCGGCGGCGGACAGGGCGGATATTCTTCCTCAACTGCCGAAGACCTGATCACCATCAATACCGGTGCCGGTAATGTCTGCATCGATCTGGATACGATTCGCGGCGGGATCGTCGGCGATGAGGTCCTGACAATCGGTGCAATGCCCGATTGTGTGGATGTTACGGAGGAAGCTGCGACGTGCCGGGATCAGTTTACAGGTGATGCGTTAGCTCTGTATGACCGGTATGTAACAGCCGGTAAAGATCCGTCCTGCTGGTGTTGGCAGTTCCAATGCCGTGGTGATGGTGATAATGCTGAAGAAGGTGCATTTATCGTCTATCGCATTTTCAACAATGATCTGACCACCCTGCTTAATAGCTGGGCGAAAACACCGGAAACCGGCGCAGATCCTTGTGCAGACTTTGACCATGCCGAAGAAGGTGCTTTCATTGTATACAGTGTTTTTAACAATGACCTGACAGTGTTGCTTAATAACTGGGCAACAACGACAGCACAACAGACCGCAATTGGTGATTGTCCAAGTTATTAATGCAACGTAATATTTGCTTTAAAATAAGAGGCAGACAGCTCTTTCAAAGGAGCCGGCGCCACGCCGGCTCCTTTTTTGTATTATCGGCCGGAAAATATTAGAAATCAAAAAGCAAATATCAAAATTGTGGACATCCTCCGGATGGCTTTTTTATCGGGCTAATCGATTTACCATAGAGAACATAAAGATTATCAGCCGGAAATCTAATATTAAATGAGCCTCCGGCAAACTCG
>JADHXS010000025.1 GCA_016782835.1 Phycisphaerae bacterium
TTTAAAAGTGCTCAGAAACATCAAAAATAAGGGTTTTCCTGGAATTTTGTTCGAAAAAACAGCTTTGTAGAATTAACATAACCTGTTATTAAGAATAAACTTACATGAAAATTTAGCATAAAATCGGTCAGTTTGAGTATATTACATACTGCGGGTTGTATTGTGAGTTATGTTCGGCAAGGGGGCGGCTTCCCAAACAGGCTGCGGATATTCGACAGACAATGGCTAAAGATGGATGGGATGTATGGGGGAAGGAAATTCCGAATTTCAACGAGTTTTGGGCGTTTCTTACCCACATCAGTGATAAATGCAACGCCTGTCCCGGCTGTCGGCAGGGCGGCGGACCGCCTTTTTGCGGGATTCGTAAATGCGCAATGAAAAAAGGCCTTGATTTTCGTGCCGACTGTGACGAGTTCCCGTGCCGTCGAATCGAGGGGCTGGCCCAAGGTTATATTAACCTTGTTCCCGACATGAAGCGGATGAAAGAAATTGGTTTCGATGCATGGTTCGAGGAACAGAAGGAACGAGCCGCAACGGGATTTATTTATGCTGATATTCGTTGCCCCGGCTACGAAGTTCCGAACGATTGAGTATTGTCCGCAAGGGAGTTAAATATTTTTTCGCTGTATCTTTGCACCGACGGCGTTGAGGCGTTCTTCGATGCGGTGATAGCCGCGGTCGATGTGATAGACTCGCTGGACGGTGGTTTTTCCTTCGGCGGCCATTCCTGCCAAAACCAATGCCGCAGAAGCGCGTAAGTCTGATGCCATCACAGGGGCGGCAATGAGTTTATCGACTCCGGCGATGATGACGCTGGGGCCTTCCTTGCGAAGATTGGCCGCCATGCGATTCAATTCGGCCACATGCATAAAACGGTCAGGATAAATTTTTTCAGTGATAACGCTGTTGCCTTCTCCCAAAGCCAGAAGCGCCATAAACTGCGCCTGCAAATCCGTTGGAAATCCGGGGTAAGGCTGCGTGGTAATATCGGCAGGGTGGATGAAACTATCCATCGAGACTTCGCAGCCGGTTGCGGTTTTTTCAACCTGCACACCAATCTGCCGGAAGCGGTCGGTAACGGCAAGCATGTGGTCGAGATTACAATTGTTGATGGTCAGCCGGCTTTTGGTAATCGCCGCCGCGACCATAAATGTTCCCGCTTCAATGCGGTCTCCGATAACCGGGTAGGTAATCGGTTTCAACTCTTTGACGCCTTCGATGACCAGCCGTGGTGAACCAATGCCGCTGATTTTGGCACCCATTGCATTCAAACAGTTGGCCAGGTCGGCGACTTCCGGCTCACAAGCGGCGGATTCAATCACGGTGGTGCCTTTGGCCAGCGTCGCGGCCATCATGACATTATCCGTGCCCAATACGGTTGAGCCGAATGGGCCGCCGAGGAAGATTTGCGTTCCGACGAGACCGCCGGCAGGGGCTTCGGCAACAATATAGCCGCTTTCCAGATGGATGTTGGCACCAAGCGCCTTGACGCCGCGCAGATGAATATCAATTGGGCGGTCACCGATGGCACAGCCTCCGGGCATGGAAATTTTGACTTTGCCGCAGCGTGCCAAAAGCGGGCCGAGAATACAAATACCGGCACGCATCTTTCGGACGATTTCATAATCGCCGACGGGATTGTCGATGACCGTTGTGTTGAGATGCAATCCGGTTTCATCCCGGGTGATTTTGGCGCCGAGACTTTCCAGAAGTGTTTCCATAGAACGAATGTCCACCAGGTCCGGTGCGGTGGGGATGACTGATTCGCCCGGGGCCAAAAGGGCGGCGGCCATAATGGGCAATGCGGCGTTTTTTGAGCCGGCCACGTCAATTGAGCCGGACAGGCGAACGGGTCCGTTTATTTCAAAAATATCCATAAGCGATTCCTTGCAAAATGAGTCCGGATACACTATAACACGGTCACGATCGAAAGGCAAGGTGTGTTTTAAAAACCATGCGGATGCTATTACCAATATTATCGTTGCTCTCGGAGCCGAACAGTCCTGACATTGAGCAGGGCGTTTCCACTCCATCGCCGGATTTCTGGACACCGGGGACGATTGCCTTATGTATGATTGGCTTATCGATTCTGATTGTCTGGCTGTTGGGGTATGATGGGTTCGGGGCCTTGCGAAATGCTCCGGTTCGCCGAAACCGCATGTTTGGATTCCTGCCCGTTATTCTTTTGAGTGTCTGGCTTTTGTTGATGATGGGTATCAACCTTGTCATTACAACGGTTTTTGGAACGGCTTCAGAATTGTTCCGGCAGGTATTAAGTTATCCGGCGATGGTTTTCCTGGAGATAGGCCTGATTGTGGTGATGCTAATAATTGCGCAACAAACATTTGCCCGGCGACTGAAAGGATTTGGATTGAATGCCCGAACCATCCGAAAGGATGCAGGTTTTGCTCTGGTTTATTTACTGGCGGTCTATCCGCTGATTCTGGTTGCCCTTTGGGTGGTTTTAACTCTTGGACGGTTTGTGAAAGAAGACTTTAATTTAGAGGTTCATCAGAGTCTGACCTTGTTGACCGAAAACGGCAATTTAGCCTTAACCGTTTTGATTATTCTGTTTGCGACGGTGATTGTGCCGGTCTTTGAAGAGATGCTGTTTCGCGGTTTTGTGCAAACGTCCATTCGCTCATTGACGCAAAATCCATGGGTCGGGATTTTGCTAACCTCGGTTCTCTTTGCGCTTTTACATCCGATGACACATGCGGCGGCATTATTCTGTTTATCCTGCGGGCTGGGGTATGCGTATGAGCGCAGCGGTTCGCTGTTTCGGCCTATTTTCATGCACATATTTTTCAACGGGTTCAGTGTTCTGATGACTCTATGGATCGGTTCTTAGACGCTTAGGACAATAAAAGCGGCTAAAAACGACCGATAAAAAATCAACGTGTGCCTTTCTATGAAATTTTGCTTTAAAATATAGGTAATTATACGCATATAAATAACACTTTTAATTAAAAGCAGACATTAGTTGGCCGATAAAAAGACCATGAGAACGAATTCCAAAACAGAGAATAAACGGGCTGCTTTGACACTCATGGAGTTATTGGTTGTTATTCTGATTGTGGCGATACTGGCCGCAGCGACTGTTCCTATTTTGCGGGGTAAAATCAATAGTGCCAAATGGGCTGAAGCCAATTCCGCGGCGGGGATGATTCGTAGTGCCGTGAAGGTTTACTATGCGGAGAAGGGGATTGCAATTACAGGCAGTTTGGGGGATGTTTCTGTTTTGAATGCATTGGCTATTGGCGCCGGGGACCTGACCGGCACCTATTTTGTGGCTTCCGATTACACCATTGACAGCATTAATACCGACGGGGTTGCCACGATTACCGTAACCGGCAGTCTGCCGAAGGCACCGACCGGCAGTAAGACGCTCCTGCCGAATGGCGACTGGGAATAAGCTTTACTCGCGAAGCGAAAAGTCACCCGGCTTTTTGTTTTCTAAAGAAACAGAAACATTTCAAATCGGATCCAGATCAGGTTTACGATAATCATCCCAATGACAAAAAGCGTGATTTGCAGGAAGACGCTTTTGAGCTTCAGAAAATAAATCCCCACACAACAGATTGCAGCGGATATAAGATAGCGCAGATAGATCGCCCCGCAGCAAAAGCCTACCGGGATATTTCCATCGATATTAGCACGCACGCGACGGACGCATTGGCGGGGGACCCAAAAGGTTTGGCCGTTCTGCGGGCCTTCGGTTACCTGTATTTTGCACCGTGAGCCATCGGCTTGAAGCAGCAGGCAGGCCGTGTCGCCGGGCAGTTCGACGAGTTGGCCGGACAGCATCATATTACCAAGCTCGTCCAGTTTTTGGCGTACGGATTCCGGGTCGTTTTGGAGCATTTGTGCGCCGACTTCTTTGGTCAGTTGGATCGCCTGTTCAAGATTCTCCGGTGTTGCTGCGGCGGGTACGATTTGACCGTCCGGGTGCCGGAGCACCATCGGACGCGGCTGAGCAGGGGTGGGGCCCGCTAATGCGAAAATCAGGCAAAGGCTGACAGCAGTGAAGATGGACAACAAAATAATGATGATAATTAAGACCTTGTGAAGCCTGCTCTTGGTCGGCGGTTTTTTTTCGGCGGTATCGGTATCCATTTACGTCACTCCTTAAAAACCAAATCCGCCTTGATTATACCTGATTACCGGGTGGAAGAAAAGCATAAATATCCCGATGCGGCTTATTTACCTGCAATTAGAAAAACAGGAACTCCTGATTCTTTATTATATGTTGCGGCCGCAGCATTTTTTGTATTTTTTTCCGCTGCCGCAGGGACAAGGATCATTGCGACCGACTTTCGGCGTTTCGAGTTTGATCTGCTTAACCTTTTGTTCACCCTGAGGCGCCTGCGCGGCAGCCCGTTGGCGCTGGGTTATTTCGAATTGATTGACCTCATCATGTTTTGTCTGGCTGACATTATAGATATTACGGCTGCGCTGGCCCGCTTCCAGGCGAACGCGGAAGATGATGTCGGTGACGCGGTCCTCGATGCTTTCGAGCATTTCGTTAAACATGCGGTGGCCTTCGTGCTTGTATTCGATCTTGGGGTCCTTTTCCGCATACGCCCGCAGCATAATGCTTTCTTTGAGATGGTCCATTGCGTAAAGATGGTCCTTCCATGCACTGTCATAAATCTGCAAGAGGACATAGCGCTCCAGGTCGGTCAACTCCCGCCGGAGGAAGTCCCGGCCGGCTTTGAGAAGAAGCTCTTTGGCTTTTTCAGGATTGCTTAAATCTTGAGAATGCAGTTTAGCCTCAAACCGTTCGTTGGCCCAGCTTGCCAGTTCATCCGGAGAGGCGGTTTCCAGACGGATTGCAACAGCCTCAATGAGTTTTCCATTATTCCAGGCTTGGCTTTGTTCTAAAAGCTGTTGGTGGATTTGGCGGGGGTGTGTCTCCTGCAGGTATTCGGGACTCAGCGATGCTTCATATTTTTTCTTTGCCCATCGGGCCAGCGCTTCAAATCCGTAAACATTGGCGCCCTGCGGCCCGAAGGCCATATTCATGGCGAACTCAACCGGGTACTCAATTTCGCGACGGTTGTATTTTTCGGCCACTTCGTTGTAAAGTTTTTCGCGAATCTGTTCGGCTTTGAGCTCTTTTAACTCGTCAACGTCCAGTGTTAGATCAAATTTTGCTTTCATCCATTGGATAAACGATTTGATGCCGTAATCTTCTTTCAGAAATTCCACCAGTCTGGAAGTATCTTTCTTTACGACCTGCTGGCAGGCCGCTTCGGCGAGTGTTTCTTCGATTTCATCAGCGGTCATGTGACGAATTTTTCCGGCTGACAGCGACACCTGAAAACCGCTCATCGCCCACTTGCACAGGGCGTCAATCTTCCATGTTTGAGGATCGTCATAGTCTTCGAGGTATTCGCCTAATGAGACGGAAATTTCGTTGCTGACGTTCTTTTTAGCTTTTTCCTTAATCTGTTCTTCGATCTGTTCGACTTCCATGTTTGTCATCCGTCCGGCGACCATCTCGACGCTGAACTCACTGCGTGCCCATTCTTCGATGCAGCGGAAGGGATAATCGGATGCAAGGATATTTTTGCAGGCCCCGTCAATCATGTCACGAATCATGTTTTCAATCAATTGTTTTAAGTCGCGGCCTTCGATGATTTTGCGGCGACTGGAATAAAAGTATTTCCGCTGGAAGTCCATCACTTCATCGTATTCCAGCAGGCTTTTGCGGGCTTCGAAGTTGCGTTCTTCCACTTTTTTCTGGGCTTTTTCGATGCCTTTGCTGATGCGCCGATGCTCAATCGGCATCCCTTCTTCCCAGCCGATAAACGAGAGCAGTTTAACCGCCGTTTCCGGGGCAAAGATGCGCATCAGGTCATCGTCAAACGACAAAAAGAAAACACTGGAGCCGGGGTCTCCCTGGCGACCGGAACGACCGCGAAGCTGGTTGTCAATACGACGGGATTCATGGCGTTCGGTGCCGAGAATGTGCAGACCGCCGAGTTCAACGACGCCGGCGCCCAGTTTGATGTCGGTGCCGCGGCCGGCCATGTTCGTGGCGATGGTCACGTTGCCCCGCACCGAGCCGTCTCGCGCGGCATGCTGTTGGCCTGCTTTTTCAACGATGACAGCCTCACGGGCATGCTGTTTGGCATTGAGAACTTCGTGTTCGATGCCGTAGCGTTTGGTGAGAGCGGTTGAAAGGGCTTCGCTTTTTTCAATGCTGACCGTTCCGACCAGAACCGGACGCCCGGCCGTACATTGCTCATGGATTTCGTCTACGATGGCGTTGAATTTTTCCTTCATACTTTTATAAATCAAATCGTTACGGTCATCACGAACGCACGGGCGGTTGGTCGGAATGACCACGACTTCAAGTTTATAAATATTCATAAACTCCGCTGCTTCGGTCGCGGCGGTTCCGGTCATGCCGGCAATCTGGCCGTAGAGCTTAAAAAAGTTTTGCAGCGTAATCGTTGCCAGCGTCTGGGTTTCTTCTTTGACCTGAACATTTTCTTTGGCTTCGACGGCCTGGTGCAAACCGTCGGACCACTGGCGGCCGTGCATGAGGCGCCCGGTGAATTCATCGACGATGATGACCTTGCCGTCCATGACGACGTAATTTTTCTCGCGTTCAAAAACCAAATGAGCCCGGAGTGCTTGTTCTATCATGTGCGGCCATTCAGAGTTTTGCCCAAGATAAAACGAACCAACACCAGCAATTTCTTGTGCCGCAGCGATACCTTTTTCCATTAAATGTACTGCCTTGTGTTCTTCCTCCTTGTGATAGTATAAACTTTTTTCTGTAATTTGTTTTTCAAAACCAACAAGTTCTGAATTTATACGTCCTTCTGTTGTTTCAATTTCTTTTTCAAATTTTTCTATAGCCGTTCTTGCTTTCTCTTCTCTTTTTTCATCTTTAGCTTCTTTTGCTTTATTCAATTCGCCATTAGCGTTGGCAAGTTGTTTATTTAGTGACGATAGTTGTTCGTTTAATCTATCAAAATATGCTTGAAGGCTTATCAACTGGCGGGCGACGTTGTCAGCTTTTTTGTAGCGGGTTACATCATCCTGGGCCGGGCCGGAAATGATCAGCGGCGTTCGCGCCTCATCGATCAAAATGGAGTCGACCTCATCGATGATCGCATATTCGAGCGGTCCCTGGGCCATGTGTTCCAATGAAACCTTCATATTGTCGCGCAGGTAGTCAAAGCCGAATTCGTTGTTGGTGCCATAGGTGATGTCGCAGGCATACTGCTGTTTGCGTTCGTCGCCGCGGGTGTCCATGTCGGCCTGGATCGCGCCGCAGGTCATCCCCAGCGCTTCGTAGACCGGGCCCATCCACTCAGCGTCACGCTTAGCAAGATAGTCATTAACGGTGACAAGATGTATTTTGCGGCCGGTCAGATGCACCAGGTAGGCCGCCAGTGTCGCGACCAGGGTTTTCCCCTCACCGGTCGCCATTTCGGCGATCTGCCCGTCGTACAGGACATGGCCGCCGACCAACTGCACATCGTAATGGCGCATGTTGATGTTCCGGCGGGCCGCTTCGCGCACCACGGCAAACGCTTCGGAAAGGATGTCTTCGGCGTTGCGTCCAGAAGCCATGGCGTCTTTGAATTCGGCAGTTTTGGCCTTCAGGGCGTCGTCGCTGAGCGTCTTAATCGCCTCTTCAAATTCACCGGCAGCCAGGGCGATCTGCATGTAAGATTTAACGATACGTTCATTGCGGGAACCAAAGATACCGACAAGGAACTTATTAAAACCTGCTAATGCCATTATTTCGCCTTCTGAGTTTCAGTTCAGTTGATAGAAAAACGCCGGAACGCACCTGCGTTCCGGCCGGATTGATTCGATTTTAATTAGTCTTTAACGCGGGTGACATATTCACCGGTGCGGGTATCAATGCGCAGTTTTTCACCCTGCTTGATAAACGGCGGCACCTGCACGGTCAGCCCGGTTTCCATCGTGGCCGATTTATACTGATTGGTCGCGGTGGCTCCCTTAATTTCCGGGGAGGTATCGGTTACTTCCAGATCAACTGTGTTCGGCAGTGTAACCACTACCGGTTTTTCATTGTACATGCTGATCTGCAGCTTCGTATTGGGCAGCAGGTACAGTGCCCCGTCCCCGAATGCCTCATCATCTAACGTGATCTGGTCGTAGTTGTCCAAATCCATGAAAACATGTTCTCCGCCGGCCGAATACAGGTATTCAAATTGGCGCTTATCGAGGTACGCCTCGTCAACGTTTTCTTCGGCCCGGAAACGGATATCCCGAATACCGCCGTCGGTCAAATTGCGAAGCTTGGTCTGGTAAACCGCCCCGCCTTTTCCGAGTTTGACGTGTTGATAATCGACAATCACATACAGAATGCCATCCATCGTGATGGTCTGGCTCTTTTTCATTTCTGAAACTTTCATGGGGACTCCAAAATCACAAGTTATTGATATTTAAAGAATTAGAACAGTTTGGCCCGGCCAAAATCAGGCCTTGCCGCCGGCCGCAAAAACAAGACGGACAGTATCGCAGACCCCCCCTCAAATGTCAAGAAAATGTGGGCAGCCGTATTTTTTACCGAAAATGCACTCCGGCGGCGTTTATTCTTTTTAATTCCTATAATGTTGTCGTATAATAAATATCGTTAAGGATGTTATATGATTAGGGAAGGAATGTCAGGGTGTTGCAGTTTCAGACATTGGACGATATTTTGAATTTTGCGATTGTGCAGGAAAAAGCGGCGCAGAAGTTTTACACCAAACTTTCCAATGAGGCCGAAAGAGCTGATATGCAGTTGTTTTACCGGACGCTTGTCGAGGAGGAACTGACCCATGAAAAAAAACTGCGTAAACTGAAGTCTCGTAATTCCAGTTTACCCGCCCCCGATCTGACGGACTTGCAAAAAAGCGGGTATCTGGATGCCTTGCCCATCGGTTCGGACATGACTCTCAAAGAAGTCCTTCTCTATGCCCTCAAAAAAGAAAAGTCCGCCAAAATGCTGTACACCGTACTGTCTAAAAACATACAGCAGGCCGAATTAGTCGATTTATTCAAAACCCTTGCTTTAGAGGAATCCGGACATGCTGACTTTTTCCGGAAGGAATACAACCTTGCCTGTGCGGAGGCGGAGTAATCGTTATAATGTCATCTCCACCGCTTTCTGCGGAGTTAAGAAATACAACCAGGCAGACCGGACCGGCTGGTTAAGAATATCTCCGGCCGCGCGCCCGTAGGAGCGGAGCTGCTCAGCGTACTGTTCGGCGCGTTGTTTCATGGTTTCCTCATCCACCCGGTCGGTTTTAAAATCCACGATGACCAGCCCGTTTTCCGTCGGAATGATCATATCCACAATACCCTGCAAAACGATAATTTCACCGGTTGTTTTGGCGCTAGCGTTGACGGCATCCAGTGCATACGTAAACGGCCACTCGCGCAGTACATTGTTGCCGGCTGTCTGTGCCAGTTGGCCTAAATCACTGTTGAAAAATGACAAAATCCCCGACACGTCAATCTGTTTAGTCATCGCGTCATTCAGCAATTGCTTTTTCACTAAGTCCGCAATAGTTTTCTCTAAAGACGCTGCATCCACCGCCCTTGACAGGTCGATGTGCTCCACAATCAAATGGACAGCCGAACCCAGCGATAGCGCATCGGCTCCCACAGATGATTTTGAGGATTCACTGACGGCGGCGGGTTGTTTGGCAAAGGCCCGTGAAAAATCGACGTTGGAAAATTCATCGTCCCGGTGCGTTAACTCGCTGACCGACAGCTTGGCACCGACCCGCGTCACATCGGCAAACGGATACTCCCACAGCAGGTTGTCCCGGATGGATTCAAAAGCCGCTTGTGCCTGGTTAGCGGTTTCCGTCCCTGCTTTCGGAGGAGTCATTTCGCTTTTCAGCGACTTCTTGGCAACTAAGATTTTGTTTGTCAATATGTCTAATTCATCCCGACCAATCCGCCCGGCGCAGAACAGCGAATCCGATTCGCTGCCGTCTAAATTAAACAGGCGGCACAACTCGGTCTTGCGGGCCATCCCCATCAACAGCCAGTCCAGATGACATCCCGCCTCGGTCAGTTTCCAGTCCGGCAAAGTGTACCGCCGATTTGACGCCGGCAGGTTTTCATCAAACCCCGCACATTCGCTAAGCAGATTGACACAGGCATTTTCTTTCCGGCTCGCGGTTAAAATCAGCTTTTCCCGTGCCCGCGTCAGGGCCACATACAGAATCCGCATCTCCTCGGCTAAGTCAGCCTTTTTTTGCCGTTCGGCGATGACCTGGTGTGCCAGCGAGGAAAATCGCCCGCGTGCGGCGCAATCAATAATTTGCAAACCTACTGTCTGCTCATCGATGAGACACGGACCGCTTTGGGAGCGCCGGTTAAACGGCGTATTTAGTTCCGCGAGAAAAACGACCGGAAATTCCAGCCCCTTGCTCTTGTGCACGCTCATGATTCGCACCGCGTTTTCACTGCTGCTGTCCGGCTCGGCAGGCGCCCAGTCCTGTTCGGCATCGGCCAGCTTTTCCAGGAATTCCACAAACCGCCCCAGCGCCGCCCCCGGTTCAGTCGTGCGAAAATGCTCGAACTGAATTGCGTGGTCATGCAGTTTCAAGAGGTTCGCCCGCCGCTGCGCGCCGTTGGGCAGCGCCGAATAAAACGACAACAGCCGTTTGGTGCGAAAGATGGTGTCCAGCAAATCGGCTAACGACCCTCGCCGCACCTGCCGCCGCCATTGGGTTAATTGTGCAAGGATTTCATTTAGTTTTTCTTGTAAGGTTTTGTCCGGGCCGTTTTTGGTGTAGGTCAACACCGCCTGATAAAAACTTCTTAGCTCTCCCCCTGCTAAGGGGGAGTACCCCGAAGGGGGGAGGGGGTTGGAAGTCGACTTTTTGTCCTGCTGTTTCTGTTTTGAACATTTAGTATTTGAATTTTGAATTTGTTTTGGATTTCGGATTTCGGATTTCGAAATTTCTTCAGAATGAAGCCGAATCGCCGCAAGCGCAGAATCCGTCAGGCCGAAGACCGGCCCGCGCAGCACCGCGGCCAGTTCAATATCCCGGTCGCCGTTATCCAGCACCTTCAGCAGGCACAGGCAATCGCTGATTTCCGTCGCCTCAAAATAGCCGCAGGCACTTTGCGAGCTGACCGGCACGCCGGCCAACCGAAGCATTTCGACATAATCCTGTGCCTTATGCGACAGCGACCGCATCAAAATCACAATATCGCGGTACTGTACCGGCCGGTACCCATCAGCTTTTTTGTTGTAGATGCTGAACTCCGGCTTGCCGGAGTTTGCCCCGACAATTTGCTGAATTCGCCGGGCAATGAATGCCGCCTGACGTTGAGCCGCGGAAATACTTTCCGTAACGCCCGAATTTTCTGCCTCCTCATTCTGTGTGTCATCTTCGGTGCTGTCTTCATCCAACAGATACAATTCGATCGGATGGTTCGGCCCATCAGTTGCTTTAAAGGGCGGATAAGGATACCCGGTTTTCAATTTTGCTTTTTCGTCATAGTCCATATCCGCAACGGCTTTTGTCATAACATTGGCGAACAGGACATTAATAAACTCGATAATTTCGTCCCGGCAGCGGAAGTTGTCCTGCAAATCCACCCGCCCCGGCTTCGTGCTGGATTCGGCAATATCCGCGGCGTTTTGCAAATGCTGCAGGAATATCTCCGGCTTGCTTTGCCGAAAGCCGTAAATGCTCTGTTTGATGTCCCCCACGACAAAAACATTGTCGTCCCGGCTTAAAGCTTCGATAATGCGCTGCTGAACGGCGTTGATGTCCTGATACTCATCGACAAAGAGATACGCGAACCGTTCTTTCAGTGTCTGCGCAACCTCCGGCTTTGTTTCCACCAGCCGCAGCATGGCATGTTCCAAATCCGCAAAGTCCAGCACATTCCGCGCCTGTTTCGCAGCCGTGTAATGGGTATCGAATCGCTTCAAAAGTTCCAGTAGCACATTCGTCTGCAAACTCACCTGCGGGGCCAGCACCGATTCGTAATCGCTGCAAAGCACCGCAAAATCGCTCAGTGCTTTTAGTTCCTTCTTTGTTTTATCAACAGGAGCTTTGATTTGAGCTTGTTCGTCAGGACTTAGTTCGACATTTTTTTTCTTTCGCAGTTGACTAAACTTCAAATCGCCCAGCAGTTCGGCGCAAGCGTCAAATCTGTCTTGTTTTAAAAATTCCGTACAGCTTAAAATCACGGCTAAAATTTCGCTATGGATATGGTCGGTGGCGTATTGCCCGCCGCAATGGGCCGCGTCCAGTTGCATCGCATAGTCCAGCCGGGATTGGCAGGCGGCGAGTTTTTCCAGCAGAATGTCTTTTTGAATATTTTTTAATTCTGCATGGGCCTTTTCCCGCCGGTCGTTCAACACGGCGGCCCGCTGGTAAAACGCATTCCGGCTGACCACGCTGTCCAGAAACTCGCTCAACGGAAGTATCCGGTCTACAAAACTCCCGCGTCCGGGCTGGATTCGCCGCCCTTCGAACAGTGTTTCCAGCCCCTTTGCCAGCGGCTCATCCGCCCACGCCTGCTGCAGTGTCTTATCGAGCAATTCGGTTTTCAGCAGCCGCTGTTCGTCAGCGTCCAGAATCCCGAACGTCGGGTCTAAATCAATCAGGTAAAAGAACTCTGTCAAAATGCGTTTGCAGAACGCGTGGATTGTGCTGATGTACGACCGGTCCAAAAGCAACAACTGTTGCCGCAGTGCCCCGTTGCGTTCGGCGGCGTACCGCTTTCGCAAGGTTTCGGCAATCCGGCTGCGCATCTCTTCCGCCGCCGCATCCGTAAACGTCAGCACCAAAAGACTGTCCGCCTGCGCCGGGTCTGCACTATCGCAGATGCGCTCCACCACCCGCGCCGACAAAACCGCCGTCTTCCCCGTCCCTGCCGAAGCAGTGACCAACACATCCCGACCAACCGTCTCAATCGCCCGCTGTTGCGCCTGTGTCCAGCGAATTGTTTGTTTTTCTTTAGCCACGAATTACCACCAATCATATTCCTGTCATTCCCGCGAAAGTGCCGAATCCATATTCCAAGTCCCGAAAGGACAAAAGTTACTTAGCCGGGGGTGTCAACCCCCGGTCAGGGATTCACAATACCTCTAAGCCCCGACGGGGCGACAGTCTTAAATTTCTTTCCCCTTCATTCTTTCTAACGCTTCTTCTTTATCACAGCTTTCGAGAATGTTGTAATCATTAACCTGCCAATCAAAACGGCACAGGCTGCGATAGTCGCACCAACTGCACGGCGAGGCCTTCCCCAGCCGGTAGGGCGTGATATCAATTTTGCCGCCGGAAAGGTCGCCCGCCAGTTTGCACACATATTCGACCGTATAATTCAGCAAAGCATGGAAATCCTCCGGCTTCAACGCACCGCTGATTTTATAATTACTGTATGGATCACCGTCTTTATTGATGTAAAAGTTAAATAGGCGGTTCCAGCCGCTGCCTGCGGTGGTGTCGAGAGCGTCGACAAACCGCCCGTCGAACAGGCCCTTGGCCTTATTCAGTTTTACGCCTTCCCGCCCAAGTTCCGACAGCTTTTTCGAATCCACCCCGCCCTCAATCGGCAGATAAAAAGCCCCCACCGAAATTAAAGGTTCCTGACACCTTTTTTGTTGGATTGCCAGCAAATACACCGGCAACTGCAGGTCCAGCCCGTAAAGCATTTTTGTGAAATTCGCGCTGCGGGACGTACGTTTGAAGTCAAAGACAACACTGACAGGTTTTCCGTTAATCTCGGCAACATCCAGCCGGTCAATCTTGCCGGCAAACTGCACAAACGGCTTGCCGTCCTTTTCAATCGCAAGCTGAATCTCCTTATTCGGCCCGAATTCCAATTCCGCATCCGTCTGTTTAAACACCCCGGCCGCGCTCAATTGCCTCAGCGTCGGCATAAAGTCTTTCAGCGTCTGCCCTGCGGCCTCAATAATATACCGGTGATGCGCGTTCCGCCGGATAAAATTCGCGATATGCGTATCGTTTTGCAAAAATGTCTCGATCGTTCGCTCACACACCGCCGCCAGCTCATCTTCCGTTGCATCCGCCCAATCCTTTTTCTCTGCCTCCAGCGCATGAAACATCGCCTCCAGCACCGCATGATAAAACGTCCCCACATCCATCGGCTCAAACCGCAGCAGTACCCGTTTCTCCAGCCGCAGCACATACCGGGCAAAATGCTGATACGGACACGCCGCAAACATCCCCAGCCGCGTTACCGATGTTCTCATTGGCATTTCAAATAGTGCCTTTGTCAATTTCCCGTCCAGCCCCGCCGCGTTGTCATAGCTCAAAGCACCGCTCACATGCCGCCCGATTTCCTGCAAGCCTTCATGCCCGCACCCGCCCATCTGCTCCAAGACACCCGCCGCAATCTCTTCATCTCCGCCTTCTGCCTTCTGCCGACTGCCTGTCACGCGGTCTTTCCCCATCGCCGCACACAGCCACTGGGCCAGTTCCGCCTCGGTAGCGATGGTCTCCGGCCCGTCCGCCAATCCCTGCGGATAAACAGGCCGAACATCCGCAAACACCGACATCAATTGTTCGATTCCGCTCCACGGCACAATCGCAGAGCCTTTTTCATCCAGCATCGGATGCGAGATAAACAAATATTTCGACGCCCGTGTCATCGCGATATATGTCAAGTACTGCCGATGCACCAACTGGCTCTGGTACGGGTCGGCCAGTTCCATCGCCTGTCCCGCCGCAAACGCATAATCGGCCTCCGCCAGTAGATTCTCCTGTCCCAGCGGCACCGGAAATTGCTTTTGCGTCGCCCCCACCAAAAAAATCGCCTTAATACTGGGGTGTCGGCTGCGTTCAATCGACCCCACCAGCACCTGGTCCAGCGTCGGCGGAATCAGCTTAATTGTCAAGGTCGAAAGGGCGTCCGAAAACACCGAACGCCAAAGCTCCGCGGCCATTTCCTGCCCCGCAAAAATTGCGCACATCTCATCCAGCAGTTCAACCAGTTTGGCAAACAACTGTCGGTGTCCATACACCTGGTCCGATGCATCCGTTGCCGACCACCCCGCAAGAGTTTCTTGTACGTTCAACTCCTCCAGCAATCCCCAGATGGCCTGTGCAAACTGTCCCGCGGTGATATCCTTCTGTGCATACAGATTTTGGCGAAGATGTTGCAGCGGGGCGATGGCCTTTCGCCGCAGCGTGTCCAGTTGTTTTTCATCATACCGTTTTTTCTCGTCCGCCGGGGCAAAATCCCACGGTTCATTGCCCGTCCACTCGTTTTTCTGCACGTCGAATGCCCGGCAGTAATTTTCCAGCATATCAATTGCCTCCGCCTCAATGCCGGTCAAATCCGATTTTAGAAAACTCAGCACATCCGACAATCCAAACTCATTTGCAGCCGCCTGCAGCGCTGCCCCGATCATCGCCGCGACCGGATGATTTTTCATAGTCCGCGGCCGGTCCAGAAAGTAGGGCAGGCCGTATTGTGCAAACGCCGACTCGATATAGTGGGCATACGTATTGATATCCGGCACCACCACCGCGATGTCACGGTATCGCATGGCGCGTTCTTTGACCAGCTTGCGGATGACCCGCGCTACCCAGACCGTTTCCGTACGGACATGACTGCACGAAGCGATCCGGATATTGGCTGCCCCCCTGGCATTGCCCGTTGTATCGGCGTCAAACAAATTCGCCTCCAAAAACGCCAGCGGAGGGGCGTTTTCAAACCGCCGGGGTCTGTCTAAAATGATTGGCGGCTTGATGGAAAATTTGTACCCTCCCAAAATCCGCAGTAAATCGGTATAAGTTTGTTCGGTTGCTTGAAACAAACTGAACGGGTCGAGCTTTTCAGCATCCGTATTGGACAGGTCAATCCGTTTAGGGTCCAGGCACAGCGCGATATGGGTCGCTTTAGAAACTTTTATCAGCTCGATCAATAAATCCCGTTCCTGAACACTGAAGCCCGAAAATCCATCCACCCACAGTGTGGCATTTTTCAAAAATTCCGCTTGTGCGACTTTCCCCGCGGCTTCTTTAAGCCCGACATCCGGATTCGAAAACCCGCCCTCATTGGCATGAAAGAATCCAAGATAGTGCTCAAACAGCAGGGCGATATCGGCCCATTTCGCCGCGGCGATTTCCTCACCCCGTTTACCGGCAAGCGTCGCCGCCAGTGCCTGCATCTGCTCCGGTGTGCAATCGGCCTGTTGAAACTCGGTGAACAGCGACGACAATTTTTCCGCCAGCCCGCTTCGCTGTTGAGACCCTCGATAAAGGGACAGTTTATCCGACAATTCGCCCAACAGCTTCTGCAAAACCATCTGCTTGCCGGTACGGGAAATTTCAGCCCCCGATGCCGGCCCCGAATCCAGCCAGAATTGCAGCCGGTCAAACGACAAAATCCGCAGCCGCGAAAACCCTGCAATATCGGGGTGCGAAAGAATTGCCCGCTCGGCCTGATACGTCGCCTGTTCCGGCACCAGCAGTATCAGCGGCTCATTGCCCCCGGTCTGCAGCGCATCGCACACCGCATCCAGACACCATCGCGTCTTGCCCGTGCCGCTTCTGCCGAGAATGAACTGAACGCCTTCCATGAAAAGCCTTTATATCAAAACATCCTGAATATGGATTTTCTACCACAGATAGCGTTTTTTTTCAATCCCAAACTGAAGAAGTGCCATCTTCTTGGCAGGCAAAAGAAGTGAGCGGTAAAAGCGCGAGGACGTAAGTCCTCCGATTATATGCTGATGTATTCACAAGCCCCATCCGGCGATTATCCCGACCGGTCGGGACTCGGCTTTTATTTCCGCTGGTTGTTGAGTGGCAGGGAGAAAACCGTTATGAGTCCACTTTCGGGCACATCATGATGTATTCCTTCACTTTGTCCAGGTCGGCTATCGCCACGGCGACCTTGTCATCGGCCGCCCCATAGTACAGGTACAGCTTATCGTTGGGCATAATCACACCTCCGGTGACAAAGGTAACGTCGCTGACATCGCCGATGCGTTCATAATCCGCCGAAGGCCCCAGTATCCACTCTTCGCCCCGACGCAGCACCCGCCACGGTTCCTCCTTATCCAGCAAGGCAATACCGGTACGGTAAATCTGGCTGGCGGTGGTGTGCCGCACGCCGTGATAAATCAAGAGCCACCCTTCATCAATCTCAATCGGCTGGCACCCCAGCCCGATGCGGGCACCGTCCCAGTGGGCATACCGGGTACTCAGCAGTACGCGGTGGTCGCCCCAATGCTTCAAATCCGGCGACATACTGATCCAGATATGCGCTTCCCCCCGCACGATAGGCCGATGAATCAGTGCAAATCGTCCGTTAAACCGCCGCGGGAACAAACACGCATCCTTGTCTTCCGGCGGCAGCAAGCCCCCCAGCCGGGCAAATGTCTTGAAATTGCGCGTAATCGCCAGCGAAACCACCGGGCCGCCCGCCCCGAACGACACATACGTGATGGCGTATTGTTTCTGCTCTTCGAGCCAGACGATGCGAGGGTCTTCCAGCCCCCAGCGTTCTTCATTGCTGATCTGGTCGGCCTGCATGGTCGGTTCCGGGTCGATCTGCCAGTCGGTCAGCCCGTCTTTGCTGCGGGCGACCGTCAGATGGCTGAATCCCCGTAAATCTTCCACCCGGTTAAGCAGCAATATTTCGCCGTTAGTGCGAATCGCGCCGGGATTAAATACGGAATTAATTGGATAGGGCCAGTTACCCGCCGTCAGGATGGGATTGCCTTCAAAACGCGTGAATAACTCGGATGCCAGTTTGGCCCGGTTCAATGGGTTCATCACATGATTCCTTGTCCAGCATGATTAAATCTCTCTAAGACTACCTTCGGCAAAAGGCCGGTACCGCTAAAGACTAATTGCATTTTTTTAAATAGCAACCGCAAAACCCGGATTTCCCGAAAAAAACCCGGCCCGGTAAAACAGCCAAAGACAAAAAAAGACATCCCCCCGTTCAGGAGCAGATGTCTCCGCTTTCCAAACGAAACCTTCTTCCCTGTCACCCCCACGCAAACGCCGAATCCGGCATCGTACGGCAATACATCCGTCACCATGACATTCGTTTGCTCTCCCTCTAAAGAATGAACGGCAATGGTATAGGTAACAAAATCCTCCGGATAGACGCAACTGCTGACATCATCATGTTTGGAAACATAAAGCCCCGATGGTTTATAATCCTCATTGGAAAAAACAATCCCGGAAGGATTCCCAATATCCGGTGAATCCCACACCAGCGTTAAATTCGGGTGTGACGGACTATCGGGGTCGTAGGGGCAGAACGTTGGAAGCGCCTATTGGGCAGCTTCAATCTTTGCGTCCAGTTCTTTCATTTCCGCCAGAATACCTCTGGTTGTCTCGTTGGCTTCGAGCAGCGTATGGATTTTCTCGTCAACACGCTTTGCGGCGGCTTGCTGAGCGCTGAACTGAGTCGCCACAGCGGGATCAGTGTCCTTGGTTTTTCCCAGTTTGGCTTTTGCTTCTTCCAAACGCTTTTGTGCGGCCATCAGCTCATCCTGGAGGAAAAGGAGCTCGGCATCCCGTATCTGCGTCTTGTACTTCTCAAGCGTTTCGGTCAATTGGGTCCGTTTGGCCTTGAGTGCATCTACGCCCTCGAGTGCTGTATCCTTTGCGTTCTGTTCTTCATCCGCCTCCCCAACCCAGATGGGTGCGACATCGGTCACGGGCTGGTCGAAGACAAGTTTGACGATGGTGTCCACCTCATGGCGATCTCGCTCATCTACGGAGACCTCGATGGTATTATCATCTTTCTGAACCACGTCCTTTTCTCCTCCGATCAACTCACCAGTCAATAAACCACTGGTCAATACCTCATGGGAGAGCAGCTTGCGTCCGATATCGGGAAGTACGAGAGTGCTATTGGGCCATTCAAGGATGTGGAGGTAGATCGTGTTGCCGCGATGGGTGGATCCTCCCCACCAGTTCTTCGAAATGTTGACGTTGCCGCCTTTTACCATGTAGTCCCGATGATACCCATGCTTCGGCGTGCCCGGGTTCGGCCCTCGATTGTCCGGCATCCCCGCAGAGACAAAAGGACCGCCCCTGGTGCCGTAAATAGATTCGCCATAGGTTTTCAACCACGCTCCGACACGACGCAGCGTTTCGACTTGCTGCGGTTCAATCCGACCGTCCGGCATCGGGCCGGTATCGAGTGCAAAATTGGCATCACCGCAGGCCGATACGGCAATCATTCGCACCACATCACCCCGGTTTTTAATACTTTGTCCGGGACCCCATGCCCAACTGTTTTTTAGTGTTGTTCCGGTTTCCCATGCGGCCATGTTATCAAAGGCGCCCCACTGTCCTTCCGCCGTATAAAAATCGCCTTCCAACCAGGAGCCGGTTCTGTCGTTTACGAGCAGGTCGGGCTGGATGGATCTCAATTCATTCATCAGGCTCCGGCCGTGGTCCTTTTTATAAAAATACGGCGTATCGAACCAGAAGCCGGTCACCGGTCCACAGATCTCGATCAACTCCCTGCATTGCGCCTTGAGGAAGGTGTCATATCGGTCCAGATTGTACGTTTCGCGCATGATGAATTTATTGTGTTCCCTGTATGCCGGCCAATCGGGGTGGTACCAATCCTGGATGGAGTAGTAGGGAACAAAGCCGAGCCCCGCCTTGTGACAGGCATCGGCGAGTTCTTGGGTGACATCGCGCCCGAATGGCGTGTTCATCACGTTGTAGTCGGTTTCTTTCGTATCCCACAAACAGAATCCGTCGTGATGTTTTGTCACCCAGACAATATATTTCGCCCCCATATCCAGTGCGATTTGAACCCACTCTTCCGCGTCAAATCGTTCGGGGTTCCATCGTTTATACAGTTGGTCATATTCCGCAATCGGCGTTCCACGTTCTTCGCGTCCGCGGCTCCATCCAATCTCATGACCGGTCAGTGATACGGGCCCCCAGTGCATAAACAGCCCAAAACGCATATCCTTCCATTTCTCGACAGCCTCCCGGGGTGGTTTGGAAAGGGCATCGGGAGGGACAAGAGATTCAAATTTCGGTTCTTGTGCCAAAACGGTGCAGGTGACAGCAAACGCGATAGAGAGTAGCAATCCACTTGTTGTTATCGTCTTCATGTTTCATTTCTCCCCGTTGTTCTGACTATGTGCAGGCTACTCTATCGTAACGCGTCCGACAGCGTGCCTCAACCAATGTTCCAGTCTGAAATCCAACTTTTTCCTTACAGCCCAGTTTCGCCCCGTGAAACGAGCATCTAAGCCCCCTCAGAGGGCGCTATTCCTGTCTAAGCCATTGCTGTTCACCGGAATCCCGTGGTGACACCACGGGAGGGAAATATACACAAACAAAGGCGAGGGCGTCAATCCATCACAGGCTCCTGATTTCAATCTTTGACCAGAAGCCGGTTTCGAAGGACATCTTGGCAAGGACGCGGTTCTCCAGTTTCAACGTGACGGGCTCGCCCGCAAAATCCGACAGATCCACGGACACTTCGGTCCAGCCGTCTTTGCACGTTTTTGAGTCGATGTTTCTTTGAAGGAGTTTCTTGTCGCCAGCGCTGACGATGAGTGTCCAGTCGCCGCGGGGGTCGTGTCCGACGCCGAGGATCAGCGAGGTCTTTTTGCCTTTGGGCACATTCACGTTTCTGGTCAGGATGCACG
The DNA here is from genome assembly GCA_016782835.1 of Phycisphaerae bacterium. Classification (GTDB taxonomy): domain Bacteria; phylum Planctomycetota; class Phycisphaerae; order Sedimentisphaerales; family Anaerohalosphaeraceae; genus 4572-13. The sequence continues at coordinate 20,633 of JADHXS010000025.1, forward strand.
GCACGGACTGGTGCAGCGGATGTGTGACGAAGACGTTTTTGCGTTGTTGCCATTCGTCTCGTAGGCCAGGATTCTCTTGTCTGCCGCAGGTTTCTATCGTCCATCCGGGCGCGAACTTGTTGAGCTCAGCCTGGATGTTTTCAAGTGGGGATGCGTTCCTTACGAAAGCGTTTTCATCTATGGCGAAGTCGGCGGTCTCGAACTTCGCGCCGGGGTTGGGTATGTACCAGAGGTCTTCTTGTAGATCCACGCCGCCGCCGATCTGTTCTATAACCACTCGGTCAATGATGTGAACGGCTCGCTGGGCCATCAGTTGAAAAGTGTCCTCGCCTATCTGGTCCGGGGTACGATCGGGGAAGTTACTTCGGGTGCGTGAAATCTTGTAGCAATTGGAAAGTTTGTTGTCCGGGAACGCCTTTTCAAGGCTTTCCCGAGCGAGCATGAATCCGAGCAGTCCGCCCCACGTTGAGGTGGGATTGTCCGAATCCCAGCCGCACAGGGCCCCGATCCTGATGGTGCGTTTGTAATCGCCCCGGCCGTAGAAAAGACTGACAATGCTTGCGCCGTAGTTGATGCCAGCGTCAGTAGCGGACTTGTACATATAGCCACCCTCGCCGTTGAGCTGGTACTTCTCGTACAGGGCGTCTCGGGTTCTTTCCCAGTCTTCTTTGTCCGGGTTCTTCCGGTAGTCATCCTTTACGAAGTCATACATACTGGCGGCGTAAGATTGTTCTGGAATCCGTTTCCGGGCCTGCTCTGCGAGCCAGAACACCCTGTCCTGCATGTTCATCTCGGGATCAACATAAGAGGCAAGCGAATGCATTATCACATAGAACTCCGAAATCCATTCGGCATCCCGGTAAGCACTGGTTCGAATCGGCAGGTGTGCCATCTTGAGGGCGATGTCAGGCCGGGCCGGGGCGAATAGGCCGAATATCTCGGTGGTCAACTGCGCGTCGATCTGGTCGAAATGCGGATTCTTCATGGGGAGACTGGTCTGAGGCGGGAGAATGCCTTCTCTCATCTTCATCCATGCGCCGGCATTCGAGACCCATAGATTGGCTGGTAATCTGGGATCCTTCGGCTTCGGGAGGATGTGTTTCAACCAGGCGTCGCGAATGTCTTCCGGGGCGAGGATGCACTTATCTGTCGAGTCCAGTGCGTGCTGGTAAATGTATTCGATATCGGTGTCGTCGTCAGCGCCCCAGGCGTCGCCCTCGTCAACCAGAACGAACACTCTGTTTTTGTGTCCCCAGTCCTTGTCGGTGTAGAACGGCGCTTCTTTGCGGTTGAATTCGGTTCGCAGGCCTGTCCAGTTGGCGATGCATTCGCCCAGCCAGAAACCGTGGAGGCGTTGGGCGTATTGCGACCGCGAGATTGCAAGGTCGCCTGGTTTGGGGGAGTATTGGGGGTACTTCAGTTGTTTATCCGGGGGTACACCGCGGATTTCCGCGTAAGTAGCGGAAGTCAAAAGAAGCAGGGCGAGAGTCAGAATAAAAGTGTGTTTCATAATCTGAGATTTCCCATTTAAACTTTTACAAAACATAACTCAGTCCTTTCGATGCTAATAATTTCAATTAATTGCAATGTGGGTCAGGATAACCCAAATAGGCGGCTTTTGAAAAAAGGAGAAAAGCATGAAACTTATGCCCTTGTCTGTATGTTTATTCTTATTCGCTGGGTGCACAACTCCATATACTCATATATCGAACTCAGATATGGGAGGATATTTTCATACCAGAGTTAGAGAGAATCTATACAAAATTTAAATGCGCCCGTTGACTATATTCAGAACAAACATAAACATTCGCGAAACTCTCGATAAATACTTACTTGCTTTACTGTTGTTACGGCAAGAAAGAAATATTTCTGAAATGTATTTCTTGCCTTACATTCTATTAGCGTCATTTTACTTTTGCTTAAGCCAGATAGCCATTTCACCAAGACCTCTATGAGCCCAGGCATAATAAGGAATTAGGGTAAGTTCCCGATTCTGTCTTAACAAGGTTTCTTCCTGACGGGAATCCAAAACGCCAGCCTGCCCGCGAATCACGGTAACGCCACCCAGCATTTCCTCTCGGTATTCGGCCCTAAGCTTTTGATCATCTGCCAGAAGCAAATTCAGAGCGACTCCATCGTGGTCCACTCCTTCGGCACAGTACACGAGGGGTCCACGCATGATTGCCACCCGGTCGATGTTATTTTTTACATTCGGGTGGCAATAAATTCTGCGTATAGGCATAGGCAGGATTAGTTCTACTACATCGCCGGGATTCCACCGGCGATTCAAACGCGCATATCCTTTTTTCATGTCAAGAGTTTTTTCTGTCTTGCCATTGATTTTAATCACAACGGGCTGTATGGACTTCTCGGCAAACCGATATAAATCGCCCCAAACCGGAGAAGAACCAACACACCAGCCTGGGATGCGCAGGTTCAGGTCAAAGGCAGTCGGTTTGGAAGGCTCGACAGTGATCTTAACGGTACCCTGCCAGGGATAGCCGGTCTCCTGCGTCAGAACGACCGGCTTATCCTTGACGCTTATTTTCCCGATCCCGCCTATGTAGAGGTTTGCATATATGCCCTCATTGTCAGCGGCATAAATATAACGGCCTATCTGGGGGAATATTCGTACAAGATTGGATACGCAGCAGTGCATATTGTCCATAATCGGGTTTCGCAAGGTTGTATCACGTATAAATGTGCCGTCACAGGCCAGCGGGCCCTTATAAAAGGTACTGGCGCCGTCCAGCGAAACACCGGCAAGGACCCTGTTATAAAGTGTCAGTTCCAGCACATCAATATACTTTGATTCACCGTGCAGCAGGTTCAAGCGGTGATTCCAAAAGACATTCGCAATCGCTGCACAGGTTTCGCTGTGTGCGGTCTTATTTGGCAGTTCGTAGTTGTCACCGAACGCCTCGCCTTTCCATCGTACGCCGACACCTCCATGAATGTAGAGCTTTTTCGTAACGCAGTTCTGCCAGATACTGTCGATTGCCTTGAGATAAGCAGCATCACCGGTGATCGCCGCCACATCCGTCCATCCGGAATACAGATAAAGCGCTCGGACCGCGTGCCCGACTGCTTCACGCTGCTCAACCAGCGGCTTGTGGTCCTGCATATAATCGACGATGCCCTCATGGGAATATAGCTCGCGTCCATGCCCATGGCCTCGTTCATCAAGAAAGAACCTGGTCAGCTCAATGTATTTTTCGTTGCCGGTGACGCCGTACAGCTTTACCAAAGCAAGCTCAATTTCCGGATGACCCGGTATGTCATGTTTCTTGTCCGGCCCAAACACCTCGCAGAGAAGATCAGCACTCTTGATCGCCACATCTAACAGCGTGCGTTTCCCTGTAGCTTGGTAATGCGCAACCGCCGCTTCGTACATGTGTCCGAGCCCGTACAGTTCGTGACTGTGCGAAAGGCGTGACCAGCGCATCTCGTCGCTATTTCGACTAATATAACCATCGTCCTGCTGCCGAGCGGCGATCCTGTCAATCAGGCCGTCGAGGTAGTTGTCCAGCTCCCCATGATGTACTTTTTGCAACTCACGATGAGGGTGATCCGGAGGATGCTGCAGTGAGTAGGAAGCCCCCTCAAGCATCTTGGTGCTGCAGAGTTGATCTCTTTGCTCGTATTTTTGGAAGGCAACCGGCATGGTTACCGTTCGATTGGTCTCAATCCGCGGTGACCAAAATTGGTCGTCAACGCGCACATCCTTTAAGGCAACAGGTGTCAATTCGTAGCCTTGGCCTTCGGCGGATTGAATTACACCTGTTAGAAGTGCGAATAAAGCTATGGGCATGATTGTAAAGAAACTGCTTTTTAATGCTTGGATCTTTGCCATGGTTTACCTTCCCTCAGTTTTACATAACTAATCAACATTTCCCATTTAAGCGTTCACAAAACATAACTCAGTCCTCTCGATGCTAATAATTTTACCAAATTCAACTTGACCTATCAAGATTTCTCTTTTCCGAGGCGGTTTTCTTGCGGATTTATACGAAAGAACAGATTTGTGGGGCCCAGACTGCTTGAGTCCAGACCTTGATTGTTATAGTATTCACCAAGTCAGGTTTTTCAGCGATAGTTAGCATTAGCTGACATTTCCCATTTACACGGCTAAAAAGCATATTTTTCTCCATACGATACCAATAATTCTACAACAATCTACCTGAACAGTCAAAAATTTCCTTTTCTGAGGCAGTTTTCCTGCCAATTCATACGAAAGGCGAGATTTTTAGACCCGTCTTTCTCCCAACACCTGATTTTGCACAGATGGCTTCTCAGTGGCTTGAATGTGACAACCCATTTGATTCAAACTGCCAATAGATCTCGTTTGCTTTGGATCAGGGCAAGTTTTATGAATACAACCTAACTACAAGTAATCCTTGTCGCTAAATAGCGGATTCCCTTTAGACGCTGTTTCCGCTTCTAAAACTTGTATATCGTTGTCGAAATTTTCTTTTATTTTGGCTTTTGTACGCATATTCGCATTGTGGACTTCATTATTCACGGTATCATCTGCTATCGTGATAAAATCGTATTTAGAATCAATACCACCTTTGAATCTATACTGCTCCCGATTGAAAAATCCTGTTTTTTCAATTCGTACTGTCTTGTGTCCGATAAATACTACATGAACGATTATTCGTTATCAAGTGAGAAAATGGCCGAACTGGAAAAAACGCATCGCCGTTTACATGAC
>JADHXS010000121.1 GCA_016782835.1 Phycisphaerae bacterium
CCAAAAGCACAATCAGCAGGCAAGAGAACATCATGTCCTGCGAAAGCGGCAGAAGTTGCGAGCCTTGGGCATCGAAGTCGAGAATTTACGTTGTTGTTTTCAGGGTAATTCATAATTATGTGGCGCTGTAGTATTAAAATAAAACCAAGCAAAGAATACGACAAAGGTCCAGCGAAAAATTATTTCGAAAGCAGAAGGTTGTGTATAGTGGCGAGTTTCGAGAAACAATCCTGCAACTTGAATCACCCTAAGAATAATCAAAAGCACCAAACAAATACGATATGTTTTGCACAGAGTTCGCATCCGTTTAAGAAAGTTGGGTTTGTCAAGTCTATCATATATGAACCAGCCGGCATTCATTAAACCAACCAGGACGAACACAGTGATCCCAGAGAGTATCATTGATAATATCAGGATAAGTTCTAAGTAACGATTCATTTCAAATCTTTCTGTTTCGGCTTTATTGGAGGATAGTATAGCGGGGTATGATGAGGAATGCAAAAATCAAAATGTAAAATTATGGAATCGCCTTCGGCGCGTCATTTTTATACCCCCTCCCTCCTTCGGAGTACTCCCCCTTTGCAGGGGGAGAGCAATGGAATTTTTCTGTTTAAAAAGATTCCTCACCCCTGTCGGGGATTCGGAATGACGATATGTGGGACATTCAACTTTGCTTAGGGGGTGTTAATGAGGTTTTGTTTGCAGAATTTCGCGGCCAGGTTGTGGTCTTCGCAGAGCTTTAGGAAGGGGGCGGTTATTTTTTCGTTGGCGATGGGGTAGGGTAGTCTGTAGCTTCCGCCTTGCCAGACGAGTCTTTCGGGGGCGGCGACAGTTTCATAAACTTTTTTCATTTTCTGCATCACTTCCGGCAGAGGTCTGTATCGCGGCGGGACAAGTTTGCCGACCGAATAGACAATATGATGCACGCCGTTTTCTTTGGCGAATGCCAGCAGTGTTTTCAAATCTTCAATGGTTTGTGCTTCCGGCAGACCGAAATCCACCATCGTTTTTGATTCTGTAATGGGCGAACGCGGAAACAGCGGGTCGATGCGCATGACGACGGGAATCCCCGCCGCACGCAGCAGACGGATTCCCTGCATCCGCTCAAGAACGGACGGGGCGCCGGGGTCATAGACTTTTCGTGCCGTTTCCTGCAGAAATGCAAGGCTGACTTCCACGACCAGGCCGGGATGTCCGTTTTGTCCAGCCGGAGCAGCGGCCAGTTTCCGGAAAAGCTCCACATAATCCGATTGAACGGCCCGCAACGGATTTTTGGTCAGGACCGTTACCGTGGTAAAGCGATGGCGGTATTGCAGGATTTGTTCGAGTGCGAATTTTGTATGGCCGAAGCGCTCTTCCATCGGCTGGAAAGGGTCGGTGCTGTTGGACAGATGAACCGGCGCCGGCGGAACGTCAAACGTTTCCAGGTCTTCCATGTCTTTGCAGAGAAGCTTTTCGAAGGATTTTTTCGGGTTTGCGTTTTCGGGTTCGTATCCGGCGGCGTAACAGTACACACATTGATGTTCACAGCCGGTGTAAACGTTGATACAATATCGATGGCCGCTGGCGAAGACTTTTTGACAGGCAAAGGGGCAGTACCATTTAAGAATGCGGGGGCGGGTCGGACCGAGTACGGGTTTGGCGGAGCGGTGTGGCAAAAAATACAGCGCCAGCGCTTGTTGGTCTTTTTCGGATTTATGTTCCCACACCGGCCGATACCTGGGGTCAATTCGGTTTAGAAGCGACAGTCCTGAGTCATTCTCAAAAAGCGCGTTCATTTGCGTTCTCCGACTATTCCTTAATTAATTTCCCTCTGCGATACGACGTTATTATAACGTCGAGAGTAAAACAGGGCAAGAAAGTTTTCATCAAATTTGTAAAAAGACCGTGGGGGGTTTAAGTGTCCAGTATTGGCCATTTCATGAAGATAACATAACCAGAAAATATTTCAGGAAGGAGCATGTATGTCTATTAAGAAAAAGGTACTTGAGGATCTTTGTCCGGATGGGGTGTGGCAATTGTCAGAACCTCTTGAAACGATGGTGAATAAAACAATCCGGAAACTTCCCAAAAAGGAAGTGACGACTCAGGAACGACGATATCCGACAACCCATGAAGGAATGCGCGCCTGTCTGGACGGTTTTTTTGCGAGGCATTTCTTTCAGGTTCAGGATGCTGCGTTGAATCGTGTTGTGAGTGAAGATTTTTTGCCATTGCTGAAAAAAGGGCGAGTTCGTATTCTGGATATTGGTGCCGGGCCGGGAGTGACGACATTGGGTGTTGTTGATGTGCTGCGATCTGTTATTCAGTCTGCACAGATTACAAGGCCGGTGGTTTTTGACTGTGTTTTTAACGACCCATGCCAATTATGTCTTTCCTATTGTCGTCATTTTTCAAATCGCTATTTTCAAAGGTTTAAGGATCAAGTACTCCCCGGGCAAATGATTTCCGTTGCTGAGCCGTTTCCGGAGTGTGGTCCCCATCTGGATCGAATTGCTCAGCTTGCGGGTAAATTTGACATTATTTTGTTGTCGTATATTTTAGACCCACTGTTTGAAAGCTATGATAAAGAGCAACTCAAAAAAGGATTTGAAAAATTGCAGCGGCATACAGGTAGCCGTGGTTTTGTTGTGGCGGTGCAGGATCGATTTCACGAGAGATTTATTCGTAAAGCTGCGGGGATGCTGGAAACCAGAGTGAAGTTTCATACACTAAAACAGAAGATTTATTCTGAAGAAAATTCTAATGATTTCCAAAATTATTACTTTTTCTCAACGATTAAAGACAATCAATCCGCGGTTGTAAAGCCAAAGTTTTTGGCCCGAATCGGGTGAAGCGAATTATCGTTTGTTGTCTTGTCTGACGGCAGATCAACGAAGAACACAATTATTTTAATCTGTTGATTTGCCGTGAAAGATTTTTGAGGGAAAAAGCATTTCAGCGTAGAAATGCTTAGAGCTATTCATTTTATATTAAGAAGGAGCAGATTATGAAACAGTTATCAGTGATTGTATTATTGGGTTTGTTGTGTATTTGCGGATGTGATGGCTTGCGGTTTGCCGCGACCGAGGCGCAGAAGGAGAATGCGTGGCTGCATGGACAAGTGTGCGCGATGGCGGCCGAGACGGCGGAGGATGAAGAAGCATCGCAGCAGTTGTGCGGATTGACGACATTAGCGCATCAGCAGAGCGAAGCGTTTGTGATAGACTACGGCTTGCCGCAATCGGTGCCGGCGACCAGCGATGTCGAGATACTATTAGCCGAAGGTGCGACGATTGCCCAGACAGCCCAGTCGGATGCGACGCAGCGACCGGATGTGTGGGCGCTGGCCGACAATGCAATGGAACTGGGTATTGCGCTGGCAGGCTTGATCGGTGGTGTCTATGGCGTGCGTGTGGCGGGATATTTAAAAACCGCCCGCGATAAATCCAAAGCACTGAAAGAAATTATCGAGGGAAACGAATTGTTCAAACAGCTCTATCCCGAACAGACCGACCGATTCAAAGAAGCCCAGCAGAAGCAATCCGCAGCGACAAAACAGCTTGTGACGCAGACAAAAACAATGTAATACTTTTACCACCGGGGACGCTGAAGACACCGAATATTTAAGGATCGACAGCAGTGTTCTCGGAGGTTGGCATTATTCTTCCGGTATATCTCTTTCGTCACTGAGTACGAGTAACGGTTCCGGATTAGGTGCCGGAGCAGCGGCCTGCGGCGGCGACGGGTTTTGTTTCAGCCACGCCAGCAGAAAGATTAACAACGCCGACAGTTTTGCGAGATACCCAAAAGTCATTGCTATCGAACCGATCATGTATATGATACTTGGCTTATTCCAGGGTCGATATACAATGCTGTTTATGATTATAAATCCACATATAAAAAGATTGGCAATCAGAATTGTTCTGGCAAGCGGTTTTACGGCTAATGTCCTATCGGCTTGAAAAAAGATAAAAGTGCTCAGGCATAAACCTGAAATTAGTATTAAGCCGTATATTGTCATATAAAATACGGTCCCAAGAGATCCAAAGTATTCAGGTAAGGCTCCAGTATATCTTAGGCTAGATGTCGTACTAATGAGTGTTCCAAGTAAAACGTGAATGCCGGCGAAAACAAAAAGTATTTTTAAGTTGGTTGATTGGTGCCTGAGTCGTGCCGTAAACGCTAAGAGGAAGACAAGGAAGCCCGCGGGCTCCAGTAAGTATTTCAGTATTTCGACAATAGCATTTTCGATAACGCCCCAATGAAAGTGACGCATGACCATTGGGATATAGACTAAAACATATCCGACCATTATCAGCAGGATTGATAAAAGTATTACACTGATAGCAGTTTTGCAGGCAGCTTTGAGATTCACAAGCTTGTCTCCTTATTAATCCAGATTTCCTGCCGCGATAATAATGGATATTTAATAAAAACGCAAGATAAACCGGATTCAGGGTAAAAAAAATTCGATTTTTTCCTTTAACGGGTATTGTGGGGTGTTATAATTGTTTTTCAGCCGCGGCAAAGAAACCCCCTTTTTGAATGAAGGGGAGTTTTTAGTGGAATAGACGGATATGAAAGGAAAATATGCCATGAAACGAATTACACTTCTATTAGCGATTCTCATACTTTTTGTTCTGGGTGGTTCTGTTGCGCTGGCGGCAGGCGGTGGTAAGGGTAAAGGCAATCAGGCAGCGGGTTCGGTTGAAAAAGCCAAGGGTAAAGCCGCCAAAGAATCGAAGACCGCCGAAGAAACCGTAAAAGCTCAAAAGCAAAAGGGCCAACAAGAAGCCGTTGCTCAGAAAGAGAAGGGCCAAAAGCAAAAGAAAGCTGCTGAAGAAAAGGTAAAGGCGGCTGAAGAAGAAACAGAAGACGAAACGGAAGCCGCCGAAGAACAAATGGGGCAGGCAAAAGGAAAGGGCAAAAAGGCAGCAGAAAAGGCTGAGAAGAAAAAAGAAGGAGTCGAAGATGCTGATGACAATGATGAATCCGAAGACATGGATGATAACGGCGGCAAAGGTAAGGGCAAGGCGAAGTCTGAGGAAATGAAGGCCAAGGGTAAAGACAAAGCTCAAAAAGGCGAGGCCTTGGTCAAGCAGTTTGAACATGAAGCACAAAAGCACCAGCGCCGACAGGAACGTTTGCAGGAAATGCTCAAGGTGGCCGAAGGCAAAGGCGATGAAAAAGCTGTTGGGCGCATTCAGTCATTGATTGATAAGGAAAACAGTCGTTATGAGCAAAAACATGCCAGGATGACGGAACGTGCCGCCAAGGGTGATTCCGAAGAAGCCGAAGAAAGTGATGACGGCGGTGAATAACGATATGTGCATTTTTTCAGAAAGGCAGGTATGATGATGCTTTGGAGACTGTTAGCAATTGTGATCGTGGTATTGGCGAGTGCTGCGATTGGCGGATGCAAAAAGCAATCCGAACCGGTGGAGCCGGCGGAGGTGAAGGTTACCGAGGAAAATCTGGATACCGAACTGGACAAGATGGAAAAAGAGATCGAAGCGGATATCGCGGCCCAAGAATAAGGCTGCTTTTAAATGGAATGGTATAGCAGGAAAAAATCAGGGAGAACAATTATGATGTTGCGAATTTTGCTGATAGTGATGCTGTTTGTCGCAGTGGGCCTGGGCGGATGTAAGAAGAAAGAGCCTACGATTGGCGAGAAAATGGACCAGATGAAGGAAGAAGCCGAAAAGACTGCTGACGACATGCAGGATGAAGCCGAAGACATGGCCGACGAGGCCGAAGATATGGCTGATGAAGCTCAGAAAGAGATGTAAACAGATGCTTTTCGAGTGGTTAGAATTTCGTGTCATCTAAGGCGGCGATACTGCATAGAGGGGGTAGTGCCGCCGCTTTCTTGTTCACAATCAAATTAGGAGGTGTCTTATGACGATTTATGAGATTCGTGATGTGCTGATGTGGTGTTCGATCATCAATGTGGGACTGATGATTTTTATGTTTTTAATTCTGTGGCTGGGGCGAGGCTGGGTGTACAAAATGCACAGTAAGATGTTCCCGATTTCCGAGTCGCAGTTTAATGTTATCGCGTACTCGTTTCTCGGGGTCTATAAGCTTCTGGTTTATGTGTTTAATATCATCCCGTGGATTGCCGTGTGCATTGTGGCTAATTACTCAAACTGACCGATTAAGGGAATTTTGATGGTAATGATAATTCAACAAAAACAGCTTCTCTTGCCGATAAGTATTGTGAAAGCAATTACTTATACACAAGGAAGCTGTATGATTACCATCGGTAAAATCCCAC
>JADHXS010000122.1 GCA_016782835.1 Phycisphaerae bacterium
TACTGACAATCAGCGATCTTGTGGGATTTGCTAAAAGAGGCGGTATCATCGGTTTCGTGGAAGACAATAACAAAATACGTTTTGAAATCAATCTGGATGCGGCACAAAAAGAGAACATTAAAATTCGATCTCAACTATTAACGTTGGCAAAAGAAGTTTATGAAACAAAAAAATACTCCGGATAACAATTGTTTATAAGATAGTCGGAACATAAAACCATGAAAATGCTTGCGATCAATAGCATACGTAAAAAACTCCTGCTCATCATTATGGGCATCTGCTTGACCGCACTGCTTGTATCCGGCACGATATTCAATATTTGGAGTTACTTTTTATTCCGTAACAATATGGTTCGCAATTTCCATGCTCAGGCGGAGATAACCGCCAATAATTGCTCAGCCGCAATACTGTTTGATGACGCCAAAAGTGCCGAAGAAGTCTTAAAATCTTATAAAGCTGAACCATCTGTTCTCAGCTGCTGCATTTATGATGCAGGGGAAAACCATTTCGCCGCCTATCTTCGTAAGGGGTATACCGCGCACGAAAAAATCCCCCTAAGACCATCCGGCTATTTATTTGACCGGGGCCGTTTGATCATTTTTGAATCCATTGTGCTGGAAAATGAGCAGGTCGGAACCGTTGTCCTGATATCTGACCTGGAGCCGCTGAAAGAAAACGTAAAGACCAACAGCCTGATTGTTCTTTCCATTACGGTCATTGTCTTTTTGGCAGTTTATCTTTTGGCTACACGCCTGCAGCAGATTATCTCCAAACCAATACTTGCGTTGGCGGATATGGCAAGGCATGTTTATCAAAAACGTGATTATTCACAGCGTGCGGAAAATGCTTCAGAGGATGAAATCGGCACTTTGGTCGATGCCTTCAACCTGATGCTGGACGAAATCCAGCAGGAGATGGATGAACGTATCAAGGCCCAGATGAAATTGATAAAGCATCGCGATCACCTGGAAGAAATTGTGAACGAACGAACGGCCGAATTAAAATCCACCAATCAGCAACTTGGGATGGCAGTTGAAAAAGCAAATCTCATGGCCAGCCAGGCCGATCAAGCTAATAAATTCAAAAGTGAATTTCTTGCCAACATGAGCCATGAGATTCGAACACCGATGAATGCAATCCTCGGGTTTAGTGAATTGCTGGCCGAAGAAGATTTGACCGAACAACAGCAAACCTTCCTGAATACAATTCTAAACAGCGGCAAGGGCCTGCTCCAACTCATTAATGACATTCTTGACTTCTCGAAAATCGAAGCGGGGAGACTGCAAACAGAAGTCATCGAATGTAATATGCAGGAATTCTTGGGCGATGTAAACTCCTTCCTGCGTCCGCTTGCATTAGAGAAAGGATTGGATTTTAACATTCTGCAATGCAGTGAACTGCCATCGATCTTCTACACGGACCCGGTCCGTGTCCGTCAGTGCCTGGTTAACCTGGTGGGGAATGCGATTAAATTTACTAAGACAGGACATGTTTATATCGATGTCTCGACAGAACAATATCATGAGAAAGATTATATACGGTTTGACGTCGAAGACACGGGCATTGGGATTCCTGAAGAAAAGCAGAAAAGTATTTTTGAGGCATTCACACAAGCTGACGGAAGTACGACACGAAAATTCGGCGGTACCGGTTTGGGTTTGACCATCACCAAGCAACTGACGGAACTGCTGGGCGGAAAGATTACACTCAAAAGTAAACCGGGAGAAGGTACCGTGTTTACGATTATACTTCCGGCCGGTGTTAATCTGAAGGAAACCGAAACAGTCGATACGTATAATAATATCATGGATGAACTAATCGAAAAGCTGGACGAGAAAACAACGGAAGAGCAGAATGTTGACGGATATTCCGCTAAAATCCTGGTTGCTGAAGACGCCGCAGCTAACCAGTCGCTTATCCGTATCCTGCTGGAACGACTGGGGCACGAAGTGGTGATCGTAGAAAACGGCAAGGAAGCAATCGAGGCACTTGAAAAGGAACATTTTGACCTCGTGCTGATGGATATGATGATGCCGGTTATGAACGGCTATGATGCGACAAAAAAACTGCGAGCCGCCGGACAAGATATGCCGATTATCGCCTTAACGGCAAATGCCATGAAAGAGGATGATAAGAAATGCCATGAGGCCGGCTGTAATGAGTATATTTCCAAACCCATTGACCGAAAACGACTTAAGGAACTACTGGAACAATACCTACAAGCTCCCAAATCACAGATAGAGTCTTAAAAACAGAACTTGCACCTGAAGGTGCTTACTTTTCGAAAAATCCACCCACCCAATAATCTCTTAAGCCTCTTTTTTAGTTTTTTTTAAAAAAAGCCAAAATTTCACTTGACTATACATAGTATATGTTACATAATATGCATAGACAATTATAAAATCTTACAGATTAACAGGAGAATAAAACATGAAATTTGAACGAGAACTCTTAAAAGGCGTGGCTCCGGTAGTCGTGCTGGAAATTCTCTCACGCGGACGGATGTATGGTTACGAACTGTCCGAAGCCCTTGAACAGCGAAGTAAAGGCATCTTAAGTCTCGGCCGGGGAACACTTTACCCTCTCTTATACAACCTGGAAGCCAAGGGACTGATCGCAGCGGAATGGGAGGAAAACGAACACGCCCGCAAACGGCGGTATTATTCCATTACCAGCAAGGGTAAAGACGAGTTGGCCGGCAAAAAGGAGCAATGGATGGCCCTGCAGGAAGGTGTTAATCTTGTTTTCGGCTTGGGTGGATTAAGTCCCGCCTGAGTATTCTGAGTCCTTTCGGAATATTAAAAAACAGGCTGTTTTTGACAGGAGCGAGATTATGAAGAATCATGCAAACATCGTCAAAACTATATTCAAAATCATTTTAGGAATTGTGCTGGGGTTGGTTTTTAGTTTTGTGACTATTGTGTGCCTGGAAATTACTTTGCCGAAACCCAATCCCTTCCGAAAAGACGGCTTAAACCTTTGGCTGGTCGGTCCTCTTATTGCCGCATGGTTGTTTTTCATGTTATGGTTGATATTACGAAGGCCCTCTTCTAAAAACATTCAAACACAAGGGATTGAACATCTGCCGGAATCCGTTTCAGAATTGATTGATGCAATTATAGATACCATGCGTTACCGAAAAAGCGTACGGGCCGAAGTCCGACAGGAACTGACGGATCATTTCACCGACGCACTGAAAAATTGCGAAAACGAACAACAAAAGCAAGAGCGAATCAAAGAACTCATCGAAGCCTTTGGCGATGTCGAACTTCTGGCCACACTGATACGCCGGGGCAAAAAACGCTGCCAGCCGCTATGGCGGAAGATATTGACACACATTCCGCATACCATTGGTGTTTTGATTCTCCTGTTGGTCTTTTACCTGGGGTGGTTCTTTACGGGCAAGCCGGAAATCTCCAGAAATTACCTCGAAGTTTTCAATCAACAAGTCCGGCCTGTGGCTGATGAAAACCAAAACGCATGGCCTTATTATGAACAAGCGGCACAGAACTATGTCAAATCGAAAGTCATAAACATCAAAACAGGCTCTCTTGAAGTTGAAGCACAAGAACAACACTACGATGAAGAGAACTTCATCAAATTCGATGACTCGCCGCGCTCTCTTGAAAAACTGTCACAAGAACAGCGCCAAATATTAGAACAGTGGTTATCAGATAATCGTCAAGTCCTTGATTTAGCTCTTCAGGGCAATCAAAAGCCTTATTGCTGGAGGAATTATTCGTGCGGAGAGGAGACACCGACAGAAATGATCGGGGTTTTGATACCAAATCTGAGCGTACTTAAGGGTTTGGGGCGCCTACTCTGTTGGCAGGGATTAACAGAAGCTCATCAGGGAGAGTTTGAAAAAGCCGGCAAGTCGCTTTGCGAATCCTATACGCATCATCGCTCATGTTGTCGTTCTGGATGGTCATCTCATCGGCGGTGCCGCCCTGGTAAGCGACGTTGTATGGGGGGTCGCTAAACACCATGTCCGCTTTGTCGCCATTCATGAGTCGTTTGACATCGTCGGCGTTCGTGCTGTCGCCGCATAACAATCTGTGTTCGGATTTCAGTCTAAGCTTTCCCATAACGCACCGCCTTTTTTCCTGTAAAATCTTCGTATCGTTTTATCGCCACATCACAATAAACACCGTCCAGCTCCATCGCAAAACACCGCCTCCCGAGCTTCTCGGCGGCGATGACCGTCGTGCCGGAACCGCAGAACGGCTCATAGACGATTCCCGCGGTGCCGTCAAACGACTGGATCGCATGAACGGCAAAGTGCATCGGCATTGTTGCTGCATGGACTGCCTTCTCGGTGTTCTCGCCGGAATTACCCCTGCCTTCATACACATTGGGCACGGTCGACTGAAACCGTCCGGTCGGGATACAGCGTTTAGGATGCTTGTCCGGTGACAGAATCCAGACATCCTCAAAGCGGCTGTTCATAACGTTGGCCGCCATCGCAGGTTGGCCGCCGCCTTTGTACCAGACCATTCGGTCTACAAAATGGTTTCGGAACTGGTAAATCCATTCCAGAATCGCGACCTTGTTGCCCGCCAGCGACTGGAGATTAACCGCTACCGTCCGGGCTGTTTTGAGGGCAATGGCCGTGAACGTCTCCAGAAACTGCCGATATTCATCCTGCGGACGGTCGTCATCATCGTTGAGATACTTCGAATCGACCCGGCTCTTGTTGCCGCCCAGGGAGTTATTTCCGGCATTGTAGGGCGGTGAGGTGAAACACAAAGCTGCCTCGTGGCCATCCATCAGCCGCTCGACGTCCTCGGCATTCGTGCTGTCGCCGCACAGAAGCCGGTGTTGTGATCTCAGTTGCAGTTTACTCACAAGTACACTCCTTCCCGGCGTCGACCATCGCCTTGCCGTCTTCGTAGTCGTACCGCTTGCCGCAGTCGGCGCATTCCCAATAGGCACCCAGCAGCCATAAATCCCCGGGTTGGGTAATTGGTTCGGCGGGTGGTTCCGGGACCGCGTCATCGTCGGTTAAGCCCTCGGTCGGTTCGGTGGACAGGAGCTTTGATAGTTCATCCTCATCGAATGCCAACAGGCCCAAATCGAATCCGGCGTCCTGAAGCTCCGACAGTTCGATGGGCAGAATGTCATAATCCCAATCCGATAAATCCGAGGTCTTGTTGTCCGCAATACGGTACGCTTTTATCTGTTCGGGCGTGAGGTCCTTGGCAACATGGACCGGAACTTTCGTCAATCCCAGTTGTTGCGCCGCTTTGTAGCGGGTGTGGCCGCAGACGATCACGCCGTCGGCATCGACAACAATCGGCTGGCGAAAGCCGAACTCGGTCAGGGACGCCGCCACCGCGTCCACCGCGTCGTCATTCTGCCGTGGGTTTTTCTCATACGGGCGGATGGATTCAATGCTTCGAAGTTCAATGTTGAATTGCTTGCTCATAAAAAATCTCCTGTTATTGTAAAAAATTAGGGTTTATTGTCGAAATCGCACAGGTTTGCGCCGGGTGCGCCAGTTTCCGTGACCGATGAACCGCTCCGTCCGACGCCGGTTCGCCAAACCTGGCGGAACCTGGGCGGTGTGGGGCGTTGAGTTTCCCGCCGCCAAAACAAACTGTGTATAACAACGCGACTGTTCCCGTCGACATCTCCTGTCCAGAATCGCCGGAAGGAACCATTGAACTGATTGACTTTTCCCCCTCGCGTGCGCGTGTACACGCGCGTTTTACGCGTACGCGGGCGGGGGTGGGTGTAATACGTCAATAGGTATATATATATTTTATAAATATATATAAAATAAGGTATTTGCGTCTCCAAACCTATTGCGCACACCAACGTCAATGGGTTGTCAATCGGCGCAATGGGCTGGCTTGAACATAAACCTATTGCGTCAATAGGTTGGATGCAAAAGGCCGCAGGTTTATCAATCGGTTTATTCATTCCAACCCCCTGTATAAACGTTTTGGTGTGCCGCCCGTGGGCTCTTCGACATATTCGATGCGACGCTGATTCAGTAGCGCCGTCCGTACATCTTCATGTTCCCGTTGTGACCATGGGAGTTTGCGGTTAATAAAGCACAGGCGTGTTTATGCAGCCGGGGTGAATAGCGGTCATACGCACTGGATTCGGGGTCCTCAAACCGCTCAATCTTGGCATGGGCAATCAGGATGACCGCCATGCCGCGCTGCTCATGCAGGATATC
>JADHXS010000026.1 GCA_016782835.1 Phycisphaerae bacterium
TAATCGTTAGCCAATTACTCGTTTTTCTTCTTGTTTGTTGTTTTCTTTGTGCGTTTTGCGGTTGTTTTCTTGCGTTCTTTTTCGGTGTCGTCCGCCTCATCTTCTTTTTTGGCTGTTTTCTTCGTTGTCTTTTTGGCGGGTTTTTTGGCGGGTTTTTTGGCTACCTTATCGATCTCTTTGATAGCTGCTTTTTCGAGAATCTTCTCGATGCATTTTTCTTCGCGAATCTGCAGGGTCATTTGAGCCAGTGAACCGTCGCGTGCTAATTCCTCGCGCATCTTTTCAGGCCGGCGTCCCCGCATTGCTGCGGCGTAAGCGATTTGACCGTTAATTTCTTCCTCAGTCACTTCGACCTCGAATTGGTCAGCGAGTTTGTCCATGATGAAGTACATTTTTAACTGTTCGGCGGCCTGTTCTTCGGAGCCGGCCTTGAGCTGGTCCATCTGCTCGTCGATTTGTTCTTTGGCCATGCCCTGCATGAGCATGTTGCTGTACTGACGCTGCAGGATGGAAACGGACTGGGCCGCGACGACGTCATTGGGCAGGTCAAAGTCAATCCTATCCCGCAAAAACTCATAGACCTGCTCGCTCATGGCACTGCGGGCCTGACGTTCGGCCTGTGCACTAATCTGCTCACGAATCTTATCCTTCAGGTCATTTTCGTCATCAACGCCAAGACGTTTGAAGAAGTCCTCATTCAATTCGGCAAACTCCAATGACTTAACTTCCTTGACCTCGATGGTCAGGTCGATCTTCTTACCGCGAAGCTCTTCGTTGTAGAAAGTTTCCGGGACTTCGACGGTGGTTTTCTTTTCATCGCCGTGTTTGGCGCCCTTGAGGAGTTTATCCAGGTCTTCAACAGGGACACCGGCGACAAACCCGGTCTTGCGTATGGTGATTTCGATGTTTTCACGTTTGTCATGGTCGGCCGCACCTTCAGTAACAAGGACGACATCGGCAAGAATCTGATCGCCCTCGTCAGCGCCGCCTTTTTCTTTCGGTGTCCAGACGCCTGCACGTTTACGCAGTGCCAGAATCTCATCATCGACCTGCTGGTCAGTGACTTCGATTTTCGGTTTTTCGATTTCAATGCCTTCCAGTTCCGGCAGGTCGAATTCAGGCCGGACTTCGACTTCAAACTCGAGTTTCATGGGGCCTTCCTGAGGCAGTTCGATGGCTTCATGGTCGATGTCCGGCTCGCCCAGTGTGTTAATCTCGTTGTCCTTGATGGCCGCTTCGCTGGCCGCGACCAGCAATTCCAGCTTGACCTGTTTACTGACATCCGTTCCGAATCGCTTTTCCAGCAGGCGAATGGGGGCGCGGCCTTTGCGGAAGCCGGGAACGACCGCATCTTTTTTCAATTCACCGTATTTTTCATCCAGTTTGGCATGGATGGTCTCAGCCGGGATTTCAATTTCGACCTTCTTTTTGCAGGGACCGACTTCGCTGATAGTCACGATGTTCTTGACCTCGTCTTTGGTTTCTTCGCTTGATTTTGTTTTCTTCTCAGCCATCGCTGAACTCCTAAATATTTATCGATTATCGATTTATGGCAACAAAAAAGGCCGTGAATCCGACATCGACGACCCTAAGCATCCAAAAACCCAAGTTTCGAGCTTTCCAAACGCTTATGCGACCCGCGCCAGACCATTTAGCCGATATCTCGCAAAAGCTATGTCAATTTAATTGTCACTTGACTCGTCCGCAGGACGAATCCTCAACTAAAAACTAACAACTACGAACTAAAAACTATAATAAGGGCCGCCCCTGAAAGGGCAAAAACGAACGCGTTACTCTGCTTTCGCTGTTTCAGGAGCCTGTTTTTTGCCCCTCCGGCAAGAGCGGGTGATGAGATTCGAACCCACGACATTCACGTTGGCAACGTGACGCTCTACCACTGAGCTACACCCGCAAGCAGACCGTTACTATACACAGTTTTAATCCGATTTCAAGCCCCAATCAAGCAAAATCTGCGATTTTTCTGCTCCCCGCCGAAGCCAAAAGGCTCTCCCCCTGCAAAGGGCCAGGGGACTATGACAACAAGAGGGTATATTTTTGCATTTTGCCCTTTAATTTCGCCGTTTGTTTGACCATAATACCCTTTATGAAAGACGCATTAGCTAATCTGCCCGAGCGTAAAAGAGGTGAGATTGCCCGTATTATACATAAGGATGCCCTTTCTTCATATTTTCACAGGGTGTATAGAGAAAAGGAGAAATGGATAGAGGCAAAACGATGTTCGAGGAAAAAAACAGCAAGTACGAATCAAAAGAACCGCCTCTCAAGGATGATTATGAGCAGCACTTGAAGCGGGTAGGCGACCTTATAAAATCATTTGCCGACCCTTGTGATGGGACAATCTACCATTATACATCTGCAAGTGGTTTTCAAGGAATTGTAGAAAGTGGTGACATACGGTTAACAAATATTAACTTTGTCAACGACACCTCGGAATGCGGGGTTTTGCGGGGAAAAAAGAAACTTTTTGAGGAAGACGAGCTTTCGTGCAATAGATATGTAAAGGAGGCGTGGCAAGAATTCTTGCGTAATAATGACAAAGATCGTAATAATTACTATATCGCATCTTTTAGCAAAGAACCAAATTCTCTGGAGCAATGGCGGGCCTATGGCAATATTTGCATCGGCGTTGATGTAAAGCAGTTAAAAAAGAACGGTTTTTATTTGTACAAATGCGTCTATGATGAAAGTGAAATTAAGGAGTGGATGCTTGATAAAGCCAAAGCCGAAGGATGGACATTGAATGAGCCAGACAGGAAGAGGCATTACATTGCAAATGGTGGTGCTCCGACAACCATCGATGAAGATGCAAGGCCTGGCGCTGCGATGACTTTGGTATTTGGAACATCAGTAAAACTAAAACATCCTTGTTATGTAAACGAAAAAGAAGTTCGATTGCTGGCAGTGTCCCATCCCCATTGGAAATATCCTAACTTCCCGTCGATGTATGACAACCAACCGCCGATTCATTTTCGACCACATCCGGTTATTGAAGTGCCTGTTCCTTATGTTAAATATTTCACCCCTGCTCAACCGGAAGAGGAAAGTAGTTCCCGCGAAAAAGATAACGGCAAAACTGAACTTCAGGTGAAGGAGGAAAAACGGGAGAAGGAGAAAAACCAGAAACGAGCACTTCTGCCAATTAAAGAAATCTGGGTTGGCCCTACACCCCACCAGAAAGAGACAAAAAAAGCCTCTGAGATTCTATTGCAGGAAAAAGGGTATAAAGATGTTCCAGTAGAAATCTCAGAATTACCCTATCGAGGATTTTGAAATGCCAAGAATTAAAAAGGAGCCAGAGGGAGCCTTTTAGTTGATACAATTATGAATATTATTAAAGAAGAATAAACGTCTAACTATTGAAACGGGAATTAAGTTATGATTATACGCAACGAAATCGAATCAGATGGTGAAACAATCGCTGCGGTCACAAAAACGGCTTTTGAGAATCATCCGTACAGTCATAATACGGAGCAATTTATTATCAATGCGCTGCGTGCGGCCAATGCACTGACGATTTCACTGGTTGCCGAGATGAACGGCAAAATCGTTGGACATATCGCATTCTCGCCCGTGACACTATCTGACGGCAGTGGTCATTGGTATGGTCTCGGCCCCATCTCGGTGCTGCCGGATTACCAAAAACAAGGGATTGGAAAAGCCCTGCTAAACAAGGGCCTTGATGCGTTAAAAGCCTTAAAAGCCCAAGGCTGTATTCTCGTGGGCGATCCGAATTACTATGAAAGGCTTGGTTTCAAAAGCCCGTCAGGGTTAACACACGAAGGGGTTCCGCAGGAGAACCTTCTTGCGTTGTCCTTTAGTAAAAAAATGCCTCAGGGAATCGTCACATTTCATCAGGCATTTTCCGCATCCGGCTAAGAACTAAAAGGGATCAGGAGTGCTCTGTAGAAAAGGGTGTCCCGAAGAGCCTGCCCTAAGCAAAGCCGAACATCTAAGAAGACAGCTTTGTAATCATGTAGCCGATGTTGACGGTCAGCAGGATCAGATAATCCAGGTCCTGCAGGCCGTAGTGAGCGTGTTCTTTTGAGTTTTCAATATAAACAATGCCATGATTTTCTTTGTCAACCATGATCGGTGCGATGATGACTGAGCGAATGCCGCGATTGGCGATCTGGCGAGGGAGCTGGTGAATCAGCAGGTATTTGTTTTTTTCCATGGCTTCGGCCAGACTGGCCGGAACGGCTAAATCCTGCCGTTCGATGTGCTCGGTGGTCAGTTTTCGGCCGCTTTGAATATCCATCGACCCGGAGGCGCCTTTGCGAAAGGCCACCCAGACATTCATCGCTTTAAGCTGACGAAACAGCAGGTCCATGGTTGCATGGTAAAGGCCGTCCAATTTCTGTTGCTCGCAAATTGTTTTCAGGGCTTCGTGGTAATACCGCATTTGCTTGGCGGGAAACTTTATCGGCGGGGCGTCACCGGCATCGAGATTTCGCTCGACTGTATGCAGTTCCTTGCGGAGATGGTTGCCGGTGAGCGTATCTTCCATTTCAATTTTGCGATTTTGGTCCTCATCATCCTCAAGACTGACCCGGATGAGGAAATCGGCGATGCGAACAACATCGTTATGTTTTAGTTCTGTTTTATGGATGGCCTGGCTGTTTAGGTAGGTTTTGTTGGAGGAGCCGAGGTCTTCAATGATCCATGCGCCGTCTTTGGTGGTATAGAAAACGGAATGCTGGCGGGAAACGGCCTTGTCCGGCAGAAAGACCTGACTGCCCATTTGACGGCCCACATAAATCGGACCTTTGTCAAACTTCAGTTCGTTAACACTGCTCTCGCCCAGACTGATAAAAAGCCGCATAATCGAACCTCCCGGAAGTTGCCCCCACCATTCAACCATGATTTTAACAAAACGGGATCGATTTGTCAAAATCTCTTATTCGTTGATTTTTAAATTTCACCCACATAAATAAACCTTGTTTTTTTGCTTGAAAACCCACCTTTAGAGTGTTACTCTTAAGCAAAGTCTTTCGGAGGAGTGTCCGAGCGGCTTATGGTGACGGTCTTGAAAACCGTTGTGGGGCAACCCACCGGGGGTTCGAATCCCTCCTCCTCCGCTGAAAACGCCCCTGCCCTGAGAGTGGCAGGGGTGTTTTGGCCTTTAAAGCGGCACTGTGATCCCGTCGTTTGTTTTTCATAAATCTGTTTCCTGAAACCTTTATCGTCTCAGGCGACAAATCCACCTTAATCATGCGTCCAGTTTTGGGGGAGTATTATAATCTTCCATCTTGGAATTATATAAATATTTTTTGGGTTAGATTTTTTTATGGCTTATAAAAACCGATAAGTTGTTATAATAGTCTCATCGGAGTATTTTGAACAATAAGGGGGTTATATGCCTCTTTTTTGAAAGAGTCGTTTGTGAAATATCAGGAATCATTTCATCATGAGGTAATCCTAAAAATGGCAAGGGAACTGTTCATATCGATATGCCTATGGGTGAGCTTGGTTGCGGGGTCTGTGCAGGCACAAATGTGTGCTTCCGATTTATTGGCGGACGATGTTTTCATTAATCCTGAAAAGATCGTCGAGCCTTTCGAGGCCGGTCAGGAGACAACGAGAGTTATCGTCAATCTGGCCCGGCCGGAAACTCTTCTTTCACAAACTCAATGGGACAGCCCCGAATCAACGAAAAAACTGCGGAAGGAAATTAACAACCGGCAAAATCAGGTCTTGCAGCAGCTCACCGAAAAGGGATATACACTCCGGCATCGGTTTGAAAATCTATCCGGCTTTTCAGCGGAAATTTCATTGGCCGACTTGGAGAAACTCGCCAATCATCCAATGGTTGAATCAATCGAACCGGTTTATGCCCTCCAGCCGCACCTTGCCCAGGGAATCAGCTTGATGAACGGCTCTGATGTGCGAATGACGTACGGCGGGCAGGGCGTGGCGATTGCTGTTTGTGATACCGGCATTGATTATAACCATCCCGCACTGGGTGGCGGCGGATTTCCAAACGACAAGGTCATCGGCGGATATGATTTCGGCGACAACGACGCCAATCCGATTCCGAATACACAGGCACATGGAACCTGCTGTGCCGGTATCGCAGCCGGAGATGTCATAACGGTCGGCGATTATATCGGAGGTGTGGCGTATAACGCCAAACTCTATGCGCTGAAGATTACATACGGAACAAGCGGCTCTGCGTATAATGACGATATCGCCGCGGCATGGGACTGGTGTGTGACCCATAAAAATGACGACCCCAACAATCCGATTCTTGTCATCAGCACAAGTTTTGGCGGCGATCAGTTTTTCAGCGCCTGCGACAATGATTCGGTGGTAATGACGACGGCCGCAGATAATGCAGTTGCCGCCGGAATTACGGTGCTTGTCTCCTCCGGCAATGACGGATACTGTAATGCGATTAGCTCGCCCGCCTGCATCAGCAGTATCATTTCAGTAGGGGCCGTCTATGATGCGTCTTTGGGAACCTATGGTTTTTGTGTCAGTGATGCGTCATGTGCACCCGAAAGCGGAAGTTTCACCTGTTATCCCGGCGAATTTCCCACCACGCAGACGACCGGCCCCGATGTGGTGACGGTATATTCCAATACAGCCTCTTTCCTCGATGTTCTGGCCCCGTCTCACGACGCGTACACGACCGACATCCTCGGCAGTGCCGGCTATTCAACCGGCGATTACGACACCGAGTTTGGCGGCACGTCCGCAGCCTGTCCGTATGCGGCCGGAGCCGTGGCCTGTATCCAGTCCGCGGCCAAATCCGTCTATGGCGATTATTTGGCACCGGAAGAAATCAGGGAACTGCTGACATCAACGGGGGATGATGTTTTGGATGACAGAGTTGATATTACCAAGCCTCGCGTCAATCTGGCCAATGCCGTTGGTGCATTGGGCGAGACCCCTCCGGTGGCAAAGGATATGAATAGTTCGGTTCCTTTTAACACCTCTATATCAATCACATTGCAAGCGACGGATGAAGGGCTTCCCGATCCGCCGGGCGCATTGACGTACCGGATTACCTCGCTGCCGAATCATGGAATGTTGGCAGAGCCGAACGGATTTGTGATCAATTCGATTCCCTATACATTAGCTGATTCGGGCAAGGTCGTTGTTTATACACCCAAGCTTGATTGTGGCGCTGCGGCGACGTTTACATTTATGGCTAACGACGGCGGCATCGCACCCGATGGAGGTGATTCCAACGAAGCAACGGTAACCCTGAGTATTGTCAAGATTATTTATTCGGCAAACATGGACACCAACCCCGGCTGGACATTGAACGGTTCCTATTGGGCATGGGGTGTGCCCACCGGATCCGGGGGTGCTTATGGTAATCCCGACCCGACTTCCGGCTACACCGGCGCCAATGTTGTTGGCTACAATCTCTTAGGCGATTATAAGCGAATAAAGTCCACCGAATGGGCAACTACACCTGCAATTAACTGTTCAGGCCTTGCCAGTGTTGTTCTTCGATTCTACCGTTGGCTCAATGTTGAAGACCCTGAGTATGACCATGCGTATATTCAGGTTTCCAATAACGGAACAAGCTGGGATCCGATTTGGGAAAATACAACCGAGATTACCGATTCAAGCTGGACCCGCCAGAGATTTGATATCTCCGCGATTGCCGATAATCAGCCGACAGTCTATGTGCGATGGGGAATGGGAACCACTGACAATCTGTGGCATTACTCCGGCTGGAATATTGACGACGTCCAGGTGTGGGGAGCCAGTCCCGCCCAAAAGGTCGGCGATTTCGAGCCCGATTGTGATGTGGATGTTGACGACCTGAATTTAATGATTGCTTACTGGCTGCAAGTGTGCGGTGATTGTCAGGGAACCGATTTATTGGCTGACGGGATTGTCAATCTTGAAGACTTCGTGCTGTTTGCACAAAACTGGTTGACACCGTAATCAAACGAATGGTTTTTGCTTGCGGCATTTCATCAAATCATTAAAATCATATTCAGTTTTTAATCAAAAATTTCTCAACGACTTCAAAAATGCGCAAAAAGGGGATATGGATGTTGCCTTATGAACGGATGCTGAAGCCCAAACAGGTTTTATCCAATTTCCCCCTTGTTGCGTTACTGGCGGCCAATGCGCTGCCGCTGGTGGGAGTACTGTTTTTCGGCTGGGATGCCTTTGCGATTGTTCTGTTGTACTGGACCGAAAATCTGGTCATCGGTTTTTATAATATCCTTAAAATGGTATTTGCCGAAGTCCCGCATTCAGCCATGCATCTCGGGAAATTTTTCACGATTCCTTTTTTTATCATTCATTATGGCGGCTTTACGGCGGTGCACGGGCTTTTTGTTCTGATGATGTTTCATCAGTCCGCCAACCCTTTTCCGCAAGGGCATGCTTGGCCGTGCTTTTTTGTATTTCTTCAACTGCTCGTCAATGTGATTTGCCAAATCCTGTCCATTATTCCGCCGAATATGCTGTATGCGATTGCGGGCCTGTTTATCAGCCACGGCATTTCATTCGGATACAATTATTTGTATAAAGGTGAATATCAGCAAAAAAGTCTGAAAACGCTAATGGGCGAACCTTATGGACGGATTGTCGTGATGCATATCGCCATTATTGCGGGTGCTTTTTTAACGATGACAATAGGCTCGCCGGTTGGTATTCTGATAATGCTGGTCATTCTAAAAACGATATTCGATGTCAAACTGCATTTACGCCAGCACCGTGTAAAGGATTTAAAAGCATGAATGAAAAAAGTTTGCCGGAACTGACAATTCGCTCGATTCTGCTGGGGATTATTCTATCGGTTGTTTTAGCCGGGGCGAATGCCTATTTGGGGTTATTTGCCGGGATGACGGTTTCGGCATCCATTCCTGCGGCCGTTATTTCGATGGGCATACTGAAACTCCTCAAAAAGAGCAATGTGCTCGAAAACAATATCGTCCAGACGGCCGCTTCCGCCGGCGAGTCACTGGCCGCCGGCGTTATCTTTACGTTTCCCGCATTGGTGCTCATGGGTTTTTGGCAGGACTTTAATTATTTGTGGGTGACGCTGATTGCCGGCTTTGGCGGTCTGCTGGGCGTGTTGTTTACGATTCCGCTAAGACGCAGTCTCATCATCGAAGAAAATCTACAGTTCCCAGAAGGCGTTGCAACTGCCGAAGTTCTCAAAACCGGCGAAAAAGGAGGTCAGGGCCTCAAAATAATTGTCAAAGCCGCAACCGCAGGCGCGGTGTATAAACTTGGCTCCGGCAAATTGTTTGGCCTGTTTCCGGAAGTCCTCGAAGGCGCACGCTCGGTCGGCTCTTCGGTTGTATACTTGGGGTCCAATCTCAGCCCGGCCTTGATTTCCGTCGGATATATCGTCGGGCTCAATATTGCGATTTTGATATTTCTTGGCGGAGCGGTCAACTGGTTTGTGGCGATTCCTGTGATTTCCGCAATTGAAGGGGGTTGTCCGGATAGCACCACCGCCGCGGACTGGGCCTATCAGATATGGAGCACAAAAACACGCTATATCGGTGTCGGTGCCATGCTCATCGGCGGCTTGTGGACGATTTTCCATATGCGAAAGTCATTAATCAGCGGTGTTCTAAGCGGCCTGAAAGCCTATCAGCATATCGCCCCCAGCGCTGAGCAAATCGAACGTACCGAAAAAGATATACCGATGAAGTGGATCATCATACTGATTATCACTTCCATTGTGCCGCTGTTTTTGGTTTACCAGGTGTTTGTCCGGCAAATCTATGTCTCGCTGGTCATGGCGGTGGTGATGCTCGTGATTGGGTTTGTTTTCTCAGCGGTCGCCGGGTATATGGCTGGTCTGGTCGGTTCGTCGAATAATCCTATTTCCGGCGTGACCATTTCAACGGTGTTGGTTTCGGCGTTGTTATTATTGCTATTGATGGGCAGCGATTCGGTAAACGGTCCGGCCGCGGCGATTATTGTCGGCGGGGTTGTCTGCTGTGCGGCGGCCATCGCGGGCGATAATATGCAGGACTTAAAAGCGGGCCACATTCTCGGCGCCACACCCTGGAAACAGCAGCTCATGCAAATCGTCGGAACCATTTCCGCCGCACTGGTTATGGCCCCGGTGTTGACCATTCTGCTCAAAGCCTACGGTTTTGAAGGGCATTCTTCCGCAAAAGAAGGAGCACTGGCCGCTCCGCAGGCCGGATTGATGGCCGCAGTCGCCAAAGGCGTCTTTGAAAAAAATCTGCCGTGGACGTATATTGCAATCGGGTTTGCCGGTGCGATTGCGATTATTATCGCCGACCTGTGGTTCCAGCGAAAAAGGTTTTCGTTTCGCATGCCGGTTCTGGCGGTCGCCATTGGTATTTACCTGCCCTTTGAATTGTCGGTGCCGATCTTTATCGGCGGCCTGCTGCATACGGTTATCGGCACGTCCTTCAAAAAACGTGAAGCGTCTGTCGAACAAATCGAATACGCCAACCAAACCGGTCTGTTGTTTGCTTCCGGCCTCATCACCGGCGAAGCACTCATGGGCATCCTCATAGCCATCCCCGTCGTTGTTTTGCTGGAACTGTACGACTTGCCGAAAAAAGCATTGCCCCTGTTTAAAATGATGACCTTTAAAGAGGGCGGCCGCGCGGTCTTTTCCTTCTGGACCGCTTCAAAAGCACAGTTCGCTCAGGAAATGGCCAACTTCAGTGAAACGCCAATCGCCAATCTGCTCGGCGTGGTTTTGCTGCTGGGTGTCATCATCTGGATGTACAAGACAATCGTCAACAGCACAAAAGATTAACCGCGAAGAAACACAGAATATCTTATTCGGATAACCGTTTTAAGACCATCTCCGCGACGACATCACAGGCGCGGCGTTCGGTCAGTGGACGGACTAATTCGATGAGCGATTGACTGGTCTGCGTTAGCTTCGACGGATTGCACAACAGCGATTCGGCGTCTTTAATAATCGGCTCCAGGTCCGTGAAGTACGGCATAAATTCCGGCACCAGTTCCCGGCCTGCTAAGATATTCACCAGCGATAAAAATCGCGTGCGAATCAGCCACCGTCCCACCAGATGCCACATCCAGCGGTTGCTCTGGTACATTACCACCATCGGGCAGCCCGCCGCAGCGACCTGCAATGTCGCGCTGCCGCTGGCGACCAGTGCCAGATCCGACCGTTTTGCCACATCAATCAGTTTGTTGACTTCATAATCGATCGGTATGGTGTTCTCCGCATACTCATCGGCAATATGTTTCAGCATGTCCCGTTTTTCGTCGTCCGGTGTGCAGGCGGTAAAAACGGTGTCGGGGTGTTTTTGTTTAATTGCCGCGGCAATGTCCAGCATCGCCGGCCACAGTGAATGGATTTCCGCATCACGCGAGCCGGCCAATAGGGCAATGGTTGGCGATGTCGGGTCATAGTTGGTATAGGATTTAAAATTCTGCGCCAAGTTGATATCCATCTCATCGAAAAGCGGATTACAGACATACTCGGCGTCAATCCCGCGTCCGCAGAACCAGTCCTTTTCAAATGGCAGAATGCACGCCAGCTTGTCGCAGCATCGGCGGAGTTTATAAATACGCCACGGCGCCCACGCCCATAGTTGCGGGGCAACATAGAAGAGTACGGGGATGCCGTGCTTTTTTGCGGCTTTGGCGATGTGAAAGTTAAACGCCGGTGAGTCACAGACAATGACCAAATCCACTTGATTCTGTTCAAAGTAGATATTGGCCTGTTTGATGAGTTTCCGGTAATAGCCAAGCTGACCGAGCACATTATAAATCATTGCGGCGCGTTTGACGGTATTATCCAGCAGCCCACAGCCAAGCTGCTGCATCTGCTCGCCGCCGAAACCGGCCCATTGAATGGCTGATTGAAGCGATTCGGACGGAATATGATTCTGTCCCGGCCAAACAGGATTGTTCGCTGACAGTTTCACCTCAACCGCCCGGATTAAATTGGCGCAATGCATCTCGGCGCTGTGTTCCAGCGCACTGATAAAAATCGTCTTTTGATTTTGCTGACTCATAGGCGGTCTTATTATGACAATTGTTGTTTCTTTTTCAAGTAAATCTGGAGAACGGTAATATCGGCCGGGGTGATGCCGCCTAAGCGGGTCGCCTGTCCCAGTGTCGCCGGGCGAAAGCGAAGCAGTTTTTCCTTCGCCTCACATCGCAGATGCGGAATATGATTATAATCCAGATTCTCAGACAGCTTGATATTCTCCAGTTTTCGAAACGCGCTAATCTGCTTTTCCTGGCGGCTGATGTAGCCTTCATATTTGGCTTCGATAATAACTGCTTCCATCACTTCTTTTGACACGCCCAATTTGCTAAGTGCCGGGTTTTCGGCCAGGTTCTTTTCCAGTGAATAATCGGGCTGCTTAATCCATTGCCACAGACGCTTATCGTCTTTACGGGTGTTTTTCAGGTACGCCTCAAACATTTTCATGTCTTCCAGTTTCTGTTGAAAACGATTCCAGCGAACTTCGTCGATTAGCCCAACAGAACGGGCTATCGGTGTCAGCCGCCGGTCAGCATTATCGCTTCGCAGCGACAGGCGGTATTCGGCCCGTGAGGTAAACATCCGGTACGGTTCGTCAATCTCGCGGGTCAAGAGGTCGTCCACCAAAACACCGAGATACGCCTCGTCCCGGCCCAATACAAGCGGCTCTTTGCCGTCCAGCGTCAGGGCGGCGTTAATCCCGGCCAGCAGTCCCTGTCCGCCCGCTTCTTCGTAGCCGCTGGTGCCGTTAATCTGTCCGGCCAAAAACAGCCCCGCAACGGTCCGCGTTTCCAAACTGGTTTTCAATTGCTGCGCCGGGCAGTAGTCATACTCGATGGCATAGGCATAATGCACGATGCGGGCATTTTCCGTGCCCGGCAAGAGACGAATCATTTCGTCCTGTACGTCTTTCGGATACGAGGTGCTGATGCCGTTGCAGTAAATCGTCGAGACGGCCTCATCTTCCGGCTCCAAAAAAACCTGGTGCCGACGCTTGTCCGCAAACCGCATGATTTTCGTTTCAATGCTCGGGCAGTACCGCGGGCCGGTGGACTGAATTTGTCCGCTGTAAAGCGGCGCCCGGTGCAGATTTGCCCGCAGCAGCTCATGGATTTGCTCATTCGTCCACGTAATCCAGCAGGGTACCGAGGGGCGGTCAATGCTGTCATTCAAAAACGAAAACGGCCGCGCGATTTCGTCGCCGGGCTGCTCTTCGACCTTGTTATAATCAACCGTTGCCCCGTCCAGCCGCGCAGGCGTGCCGGTTTTCAGTCGTCCAACCTTCAGACCCAGTTTTCGCAGGCTATCCGATAGTTCATTGCTGGCCGGCTCATCCATCCGTCCGCCTTCCCATTGTTTTTCGCCGAGGTGCATCATGCCGCGAAGAAACGTCCCCGTTGTCAAAACCACACGCGGGGCACTGAATGTGCGACCGTCGGTACATCGAATACCGCTGACAATACCGTTGCCGGTCAGCACGTCCGCGGCGATGGCTTCTTCAATGGCCAGGTTATCGCAATTCTCCAGACGCTCGCGGACATACTGTTTGTAGTGGTACTTATCCGCCTGGGCGCGGGGGCTTTGTACGGCAGGGCCTTTTGAGCGGTTCAGCATACGGAACTGAATACCCGTTGCGTCAATCGCCTCGCCCATCAGGCCGCCGAGCGCGTCGATCTCCCGGACGATTTGCCCCTTGGCTAATCCGCCGATGGCGGGGTTGCAGCTCATCTTGGCAATCGTATCCCGGCTCATGGTCAGTAGCAGTGTCCGCACGCCATAATGCGCCGCGGCCCACGCCGCTTCGACTCCGGCGTGCCCGCCCCCAACCACAATCACATCATAGTGTCCGCTATCTGCCATAAATCACCAATAAAAACGCCACGGCGCCAGCCGTGCGAATATGACAACCTGTTGCGATATGCAATCCACAGGTCCATCTAACGACAAGCGAAGCATTCTAACCCCCAATCCCGCAAAAAGCAACTGCGATGACGCTTAACAAAAATTGGGTTCGATTGGGTTCGTTTTGACAGGCAGAAGTCCGCAGACAGAAGGCAGAAGTTGTTTTTAGAAAAGGAGTTAGGGTGATTTTGTAAATTAGAAAATTGGGTTCGTTTGTCATAAAAAGGTGCGTTGAAAATGCTAACTTCCCTGTGAATTGACACTTTGGGCGCGATTGTAGGCGATTTTCGCATGGCTTGCGCCGTGGCGTTTTTATTTGGCATTTCAGCCGGGCGATGGGGTTTCGCACTCTATTTAGTTGTCAGGCCTCAGATATCAGACCTCAGAGCGGCGGAATTTGCCGCCGATGGGGGTATTATAGCATAAGTTAGATAATTGTAAAACAAATAATTTTCAATTTTCCAAGTTCAATTTTCGAATGAAGCAGGTTAGGGGCTTTACGGGATTATGGAATCCATTCGACTTTGCTCAGGGCAGGCTCTGCGGCGCTTTTGTTACCCTTGCAGTGCGACGACCGAGGCGATGGCGAAGTTGGCGGTGTGAGTAATGCTGAGGGTGATTTGTTCGATGCCTTTATCGTCGGCCAGTTCTTTGACCTTGCCACAGATATTCACAATGGGCTGACCCAGTTCATTATTGACGACTTCAATATCGGTCCAGGCCACGCCGTCACGCCAGCCGGTGCCGACCAGTTTCATCACCGCTTCCTTGGCGGCGAACCGTCCGGCCAGCTTTTCGATGCGGTTTTTCACCTTGTCGGCATCAGCCAGTTCACGGGCGGTAAAGACGCGTTCGGTAAAGCGCTGTTCGTGCCGGTTGAGCAGTTCTTCAATCCGCTCGAAATCCACCAAGTCTATGCCATGTGCGATAATCTTCATGTCTACTGACTGCCCCAGCGGTTATAGGCTTCTTTCGTACAGAATTTAGCAAACTGTTCGAGTTGAACAATGTCGGTCTTCTGAATCAGCTTTTGAACCAGTTCCAGATATTGTTTCTGGCGATATTGAAACTGAAGCTGCTGTTCGACTTGTTTTTGGACTTCGGGAAACGATTTTACTTCGGCGTGCTGAATCTTGTCCATGTGCAGAATAAACAGATGCTCATCGATTGCAATGGGGCCTTTGGTCTGGCCGGGCTGCATTTGGAGGGCTTGTTTTTCAAGGGTCGCATACGGTTCGGCCAGCGAATCGGAGCCGGTGGTGACCGGCTGGAGTTTTCCGCCCTGTTTGGCAAACGGACCGTGAGAATACTGTTTGGCCAGTTCTGCGAAATCTTCGTCATTGGCAATGAGCCTGTCGAGCAGTTCGTTGGCGATGCGGGCCGCGGCGGTTTCGGGCGTTTCGCCTTCGGCGATTTGTTCGTCGGTCAGTTTCGCCGGAACAATGTCAATCACACTGAACTCGACAAACCCGATTTGGCTAAACTGTTTGTCTTTGACGCTCTCGTAATAGTCCAGCAGGTCACGATAGGAAAATCGCTTTTCCTCTTTCAGTGTGCTG
The DNA here is from genome assembly GCA_016782835.1 of Phycisphaerae bacterium. Taxonomy (GTDB): domain Bacteria; phylum Planctomycetota; class Phycisphaerae; order Sedimentisphaerales; family Anaerohalosphaeraceae; genus 4572-13. The sequence goes on from JADHXS010000026.1 coordinate 15,421, forward strand.
GAGATATAGGATTGCGTCAGAATCAGTTTTTTCTGATACTCCCGGAAGGACTTCCAGTTCATCCCCATCTGCTTGATAGCGCGTTCAGCCAGTGCATAGTTGTTGTCGTAGCCGGTAACAAAGCGGGAGACTTCACTTTCGACAGCTTTCTCAAGAGACTCGTCAATATTCTCCGTTGTGGTCTTGCGGGCTTCCTGATAGAGCAGGATATCGGTGACCTTGCCCTTGATGGTTTCCCGAATAAAGGGAAGCGCCTGAACTTCAAATGTTGCCTGGTCCGTTTTTTCGGCGTAGGGTTTAAGGCTTTGCTCGGCGTATCGAAGAATTTCATCAATCGGAATGGTTTCTGAATAAATACGGAGGGTCATGCCGCCGGTTGCCTCGGGCAATTCATATTTATTGGCGTAAGGGATGGTTTCCATCTGTTCTTCGGTGAACTTTCCCTGCGGCGGTTTACTTTTGCATCCGCCGAGCAGGGTGCAAACGGTTACGCTGATAAGCCCGATTCGAATCGTCATTTGTTTCGTCATATAAGTCCGGCTCCAAATATACGCTGTCAATAATCACGTTCCATAGGTTGAGGATTATACGGCAAAACGCCTCGATGCAAAACCCCTTTTGCGTAATTATTCTGCCAGCCGGAATAGAACAGAGCCGCCGGGGCGGTATTTTGTGCTTGACATATCCTGAAGAATCTGTATATATGCCTCAATTATAAGCACTTACCGCGGGTGTAGTTCAGTGGCAGAACACGTGCTTCCCAAGCACGATACGCCAGTTCGATTCTGGTCACCCGCAGTTTTGATATCGATAACAAACCTCGATTCGTTACGGATTTTCACACCTCTTCGGCTTTCTTTTATATCCCGAACGGTTTGCGGTTTTAGAGCAGGTAAAAAGACAGGTAATTTATGGCATTATTGAGTATTCGTGATATTCGGATTGGTTTCGGGCAGGCCGATGTGCTGGAGGATGTGAGTCTCCAAATCGAGCCGGGGGAGCGTATCTGCCTGATCGGGCGCAACGGCGAGGGCAAGACGACACTGATGCGCATTTTAAACGGGGACCTTGAGCCGCTTTCGGGACAAATTATGCGCCAGCCGGGGCTGAAAATGGCAATGCTCGACCAGAAGGTGCCGCTGGAAATCGCCGGGACGGTGTTTGAGCAGATTACGGCCGGGTTGGGATCGCGGGCAACGCTTTTGAAGAACTATCACGAGATAAGCCGGCAACTGGCCGAGCAGGGCGGCGATGAATTATTGCGACGGCTGGACCGTATTCAGCACAAAATTGAAGCCGAAGGCGCCTGGCATGTCCATCAGCAGGTCGAGACGGTCATTTCCCATTTAAAACTTGATGCGGATGCGGAGGTTTCGACATTGTCGGCAGGATTGAAGCGGCGTGTGCTGTTGGGCCGGGCACTGGTGCTGGAGCCGGATATTCTGCTGCTCGATGAACCCACGAACCATCTGGATGTGGATTCGATTGTCTGGCTGGAGGCATTTTTGGAGAATTATCCCGGCACGCTGGTCTTTGTGACGCACGACCGGATGTTTTTGCGGAAACTTTCGACGCGCATCGTGGATATTGACCGCGGGCAGGTGCGAAGCTGGTCGTGCGGGTATGATGAGTTTGTGGTGCGCAGGCAGATGCTGCTGGATGCGGAGGCCAAACAGCAGGCGTCATTCGATAAAAAACTGGCGCAAGAGGAAGTCTGGATTCGCAAGGGGATTCAGGCCCGGCGAACGCGCAATGAAGGACGGGTGCGTGCACTCACGGAGATGCGGCGGCAGCGCCGACAACGGCGCGGGCTGGTGGGCAAGGTACGGATGGAAGCGCATCAAGCGCAAGACTCCGGCGAGATGGTTGTTGAAACATTGGGAGTGGATTTTGCTTATGCGGATGGTGCAGAGAAGATTGTCAGCCACTTTACGGCGACGATTATGCGGGGTGACAAGATCGGTGTCATCGGCCCCAACGGCAGCGGCAAGACGACACTGCTGAAGGTGCTGCTGGGTGAGCTAAGGCCCACGGACGGAAATATCCGGATGGGGACCAAATTGCAGATTTCTTATTTTGACCAGCTTCACTGTCAACTGGATGAGAACAAATCAGTGTGGGAAAATGTCGCCGATGGCTACAGTACCATCAAGATGAACGGCAGGGACAAAAACGTTGTGGGTTATCTGGAGGATTTTCTATTTACACCGCAACAGGCGCGGAACCGGGTGGCGAATCTTTCCGGGGGAGAGCGCAATCGGCTATTACTGGCCCGGCTGTTCGCAAAGCCGTCCAATGTGCTGGTGTTGGATGAGCCGACAAACGATTTGGATATGGAGACGCTGGAACTGCTGGAGGAGTTGCTGGTCGATTACACGGGGACGGTGCTGTTGGTCAGCCATGACCGCGCGTTTTTGAATGACGTGGTGACGAGTACGTTTGTTCTGGAAGGGGCCGGACGGATTAAAGAATATGTCGGCGGCTATGATGACTGGCTGCGGCAGCGCGGAGAGGAAAACGAAGCCTCAGCCACGGAACCGGCGAAGAAAGAAAAAAAGTCCAAACCGGCTCAGCCGAAAAAGCTCGGCTATAAAGAACAGAAGGAACTGGCTGTTTTGCCGGGGCGAATCGAGGAACTGGAACAGAAGCTGGCTGTTTTGCATAAACAAATGACGCAGCCGGCATTTTATAAACAGGACCCCGCTGAGATTGCCAAAGCGGCCGCGAAAGTACAGGAAATGGAAAATGAATTATCTGCCGCCTACGCTCGATGGGAAGAACTGGAAAAATAAACTGGCCGACTTAACTGTTATTGGCCTGCACCTGTTTGCGAAGGGCTTTTCGGGCTTTGACGCGGAGGGCGGCGTTGTTCCAACGGCGTTTTTCATCGTCGGTTTTCGGCTTCAGCGGCGGGACAGGGATAGGTTTGTGATTTTCATCGATCGAGACAAAGGTCAAATACGCTTTGGTAGCGACGATACGTTTGTGGGTGATAGGGTCTTCTCGCATGACTTTAACGCCGACTTCCAGGGATGTTTTTCCGACATAATTGACACTGGCCAGCAGAACGACGTGGTCGCCGATGCGGACCGGTTCCTGGAACGACAGCGAATCGATACTGGCAGTCACGACTTCTGTGCCGCAATGCCGCTGAGCCGCCATCGAAGCGACCATATCGATCCAACTCATAATGACCCCGCCGAAGGCCGTGCCGAAAGGGTTGGCCTGATGCGGCATGACCAGATAGCGGGTTTCAACAACGCTTTGAGCCGGATTTTTAATCGTTTTGGATGTTGCCATTTTTTACCCCTTAACCCGGATAAACCGGAAAATTCGAAATCTCTGGATTCCCGCTTTCGCGGGAATGACAATGAGACAAATCAGGCTTTGTTATAACAAGGTAGTCTAACGATTTAACCGGCAATAGGGAAGCAAAAAGTGCTTTTCGGGATTTATTGAGCGAAAGGTTGCAATTTGCCGACTTTTCAGTTATGTTATGTGGGTATTGGAAATGAAAGGATTGGTCGATGCGCATCATTCAACTGACACCGGGTTCGGGTGACAATTTTTACTGCGAAAATTGTCTTCGTGACCTAACGCTGGTGAAAGCATTGATGCAGGCCGGGCATGAGGTTACGATGGTTCCCATGTACCTGCCGATTAAGATGGATGCGGCGGTTTCAGAGGTCTCATCTCCATTGTTTATGGGGGGCATCAATGTCTATTTACAGCAAAAGTTTTCACTGTTTCGAAAAACTCCCCGCTGGCTGGACCAATGGTTTGACCAACCGAAGTTACTCAATCGCATCGGTAAATTTTCCGATATGACCAGCGCCAAAGAGCTTGGCAAAACCACAGTTTCCATGCTGCAGGGAGAACATGGCAAACAGCAGAAAGAAATTGAACGGCTGGTGAACTGGCTGGCTTGTTTAGAGCCAAAGCCGGAGGTGATTATTTTTTCCAATATTTTGTTAGCCGGCTTAGCCCCGGCGTTTAAGGAAAAATTGAACGTGCCGATCGTTTGTCTGCTGCAGGATGAAGAAGATTTTCTGGATGCGCTGCCGGAACCTTTTCGTGAACAATCATGGCAACTGGTTCGGGAACAGGCAAAGGCGTTTGATCTGGTTATTTCCGTCAGTGATTATTACCGGGACAAGATGCTGAAGCGATTGGATACGCCGCCCAACATTGAGGTTCTGCCGGTCGGGATTGATACGGAGGCTTTTTCCCCGGCGACACAAATGCCTGACGTCCCAACACTGGGGTATCTGTCGAAGATGTGCCATGACCATGGGCTGGATATTCTCATCAATGCAGTGCATTTGCTCCGGCGGGATAAACGGCTTGAACATATCCGATTACGAATCACCGGAGGCAGCAGCGGGGCTGACGCGGTCTTCTTGAAGAAAATGCGGCAGCGCATCGCTTCGCTGCGTCTTTCGGAAAGTATTGAATTTGTAGAACATTATAACAGGCCATCGCGTCAGGAATTTTTGAAGACTCTGTCGCTGATGGTCGTGCCCTCGCGCAAACCGCTGGCGTATGGGCTGTTTGCGCTGGAGTCACTTGCCGCTGGCGTTCCTTTTGTGGCGCCCCAGTTGGGAGTTTTTACGGAATTGGCGAATAAAACGCAGGCCGGGGTTCTCTACGAGCCGAATAATCCAGTCAAGTTGGCCGAAACGCTGCGGCCTTTACTTCTGGAACCGCATATTATACAACAGATGGCACAAAAGGGCATTGCCGCCGTAAAAGAAAAGTATGCCATTGACAATACGGTAAAACGGATGACCGAACTGTTTGGTTTGTTGTTGTCCTAAGAAGTCAGGAGAATAATCGAAATGCTTGAACTCGTTGATATCAATAAAACATATTCAACCACTGCCGAAGCGGTCTGTGTGCTGGATCGTATCAATCTAACGATTGAATCAGGGGAGTCTGTATCCTTTATGGGACCTTCCGGCAGCGGGAAAACGACGCTTTTGAATCTGATTGGCGGACTTGACAAACCGTCTTCGGGCAAGGTCTTTCTGAACCGAGCCAATTTGGCATCGCTGCGGGAAGGGGAACTGGCCCGTCTGCGGAATACACAGATCGGTTTCGTGTTTCAGCTTCATTATTTGCTGCCGCAGTGTACCACGCTCGAAAATGTGCTGTTGCCGACCTTGGCACGGAGGCGGTCTGAAATCGAAAAAAACCAAGCTCATAAGCGCGCTGTTGAGTTGTTGGAGAAAGTCGGCTTGCAGAAATATCATCACGTGCGGCCTGGCCAGCTCAGCGGGGGGCAGCGTCAGCGTGTGGCGGTGGCACGGGCTTTAATCAATCAGCCGCAACTGTTATTGGCTGATGAGCCGACGGGGTCGCTGGATGCGGACACCGCCCAGCAAATCGCACAACTTTTACTGGAATTGAACCAGACCGAACAAGTCACATTGATTGTCGCGACTCATTCGGGAAAACTTGCCCGGCAGATGCAGTGTCAATATCGGGTTGCAAATAAACAACTGGTGAAAATAGAGCAGAAAAAGCAATGAATTTCTTCGGGATTCTAAAACGCGATCTTCTTTTTTATTGGCGGAACAATATTGGGACGCTGCTCCTGGCGGGAGTGTGCTGTGCGGTTTTGACCGGGGCAATGCTGGTTGGCGATTCGGTGCAGTCCAGTCTTTTGCGGTTAGGGCAGATGCGGCTGGGGAAAACACAATATGCCTGTTCGACCGGTGATCGGTTCTTTCGGCAGGAACTGGCAAAAGAAATGGCAGAAGAATCTGCTGTTCCTGTGTCAGCGGTGCTTTATTTACAAGGAATTCTTGAATCAGCGGACGGTTCGGTCCGTGTGAACAATGTGAATATCTACGGCGTCGATGAGACGTTTTGGAAACTGGCGATGGCGAACCCGCAACTACCGGACAACTGGCCGGTCGAAGGTGCTATGCTACTGAGCCAGTCGGTTCAGTCCCGGATCGGGGATTCTAATAGTGACCTTTTGCTTCGGATTGAACCAGTCCCGCAACTTTCAAGGGATTTGATCTTTGCCGATGACCAGACGCGTACTCAAGCCTGGGCAGTACAGGTTGCGGGGGTGATTGCCGATGATGCGATGGGGCGGTTTAGTTTGCAGACGCAGCAGGATATCCCGTTGAATGTGTTTGTGCCCATCGAATGGCTGGCTGAAAAAACGAATCATCAGGATAAGGCAAATATGATTCTGATTGGCGAAGATCCTACGGGACTTCTCTTGTCTCAGCATCCCAACTCTACATTGGATCTACTAATACAGCCGGAAGACTTGGGATTAGAAATTCGCAAAATTGAATCTAAAAATGTTATTGAATTACGAACATCACGGATTTTTTTAGAAAAACCCATTGCAGATGCGGCGATGAAAGCCGGGAATGAGCCTTTCGGCGTTTTCACCTATTTTGTGAATGAGATACGCCTGGGTCAAAAGTCGGTTCCCTATTCGATGGTTACGGCCGAATCGGAAAACGGCGCTGTGCCTGCTCTCGGTAAAAATGAGATTGCGATTAATGAATGGCTGGCGGATGAATTGGGTGCCGATATCGGTGACGAAATTGAGGTAACGTTTTTTCAGCTTACGCCGACGCGCAAGCTCGTCGAACAGACCACGACGTTTCAAGTCAGGCGGGTTGTGCCGATGATGGGCCCTTTTGCCGACCCGACGCTGATGCCGGACTACCCGGGATTGTCGGAGGCGAAAAATTGCCGGGACTGGGATCCCGGTATCCCAATCGACCTGAACAAGATTCAGCGGCGTGATGAGGACTACTGGGACCGTTACGGCGGAACGCCGAAGGCGTTTATTTCGATGGAATCGGCTCGTGATATTTGGTCGAATCGATTCGGAAGCCTGACGGCGGTGCGTTACCGGGACGCAAAGAATACGGAATCTCAAATCCGCTCGGCGCTGCTGGAAAACATCAACCCGGCCGATGTGGGTTTTACGTTTCGCGATGTGCAGGCTGCGGCGCAGACCAGTGCGGCCGGTTCAACGGATTTTTCCGGTTTATTCGGCGGGCTGAGTATGTTTTTGATTTTTTCGGCGGCGATTTTGCTGTCGCTGATTTTTATCTTTTACGTGGAATCCCGTGCCAACCAAATCGGTCTGCTACTGGCGGTCGGCTGGGGCTGGTTGAAAATCTTCTGTTTGTTCATGGTCGAAGGGGCTGCGCTGGCGCTGGTGGGTTGTGTTGCGGGGGCTATTGTGTCGGTTCTGTATTCGAAGGGATTGATTTTTCTGCTGAACACAACCTTCTGGGCCAACGCATTGGCGAATCTTCAATTGGTATTTGATGCAAAATTGCAAACCATGATGGTCGGCATATGCGTCAGTTTTTTGATTTGTCTTTTTGCCATCCAGTTGGCATTGTTCCATCGGATTCGAAAACCGGTTCATCAATTATTAACAGGCGCCTTTGAGAATTACTCTTCCGCCAAAAAACCAAAATCACAAATGACCTTATGGATGGGTCTTATCTGTCTGGGGGGAGCGATTTTACTGCCGTTCCAATCCGAGTTGAAGCAATCCCAGACAGCCTCCTTTTTTGTGACCGGCATCTTACTGCTGTTGGCTGTTTTCTTTTTATCCGCCTCCTGTTTAAAATGGCTTCGTGTAAAAAGCGCTTCTTTTGCCCGGTCCCTGACACTCCTGGCGGTCAAAAACATTCCTCGAAGGACGGGTCGCAGTTTGACCGTTTTGATAACGCTGGCGTGCGGGGTTTTCGTGGTGATAGGTGTCGGGGCGAATTATAAAAATATAGGGGCCGAGGTTCAGCATCGCAATTCCGGTACAGGGGGATTTGCCCTAATGGCTCAGACAACGATTCCGATGACGGCAATTCCGACGTTAACAGAGGCCGGGCGGAATGGTACGCCGCCGATTCTTTCGGAAGCGGTCGTTCCGCTGCGGGTCTATCAACAGGACGATGCCAGTTGCCTGAATCTGAACCGTGCCCAACAGCCGACTCTGTTAGGTGTTCAGCCGGAACGGTTTGTTCAAAGAGAAGCCTTTGATTTTCAGAAAAGTATGGATGACGAAAATGACGCGTCTGCGTGGCTTTTGCTGGATAAAGACATGGGGAAGAATATCATCCCTGCCATTGGTGATTATTCGACAGTCGTTTGGGGGCTGAAGAAAAATCTCGGGGATAAAATTTCCTATCGGGATGAAAATGGTCAGGTAGTAAGGTTACAGATTGCCGGCATTTTGAAAGACTCTGTCCTGCAGGGACGATTGCTGATTTCGGAGAATCATTTTATCGAGCATTTTCCTTCGGTGGATGGTTATCAATTGTTTTTAATCGATGCTGACTGGAACGATTTACATTCGCAGTTGGCTCAAATGACAAAGCAGTATCGGGATTTCGGTATGGAAATTATACCTACCATTGAAAAACTGGCCCGGTTCCATGAGGTTGAGAATACCTATCTGGCAATTTTTCTGGTGTTGGGGGGATTGGGCTTAATCCTCGGTTCGGCGGGGCTGGGTCTGGTTCTGGTTTTAAATGTCCTTGACCGAAAAGGCGAGCTTGCCATGATGCAAGCGGTCGGATTCCGAAAACCCCAACTAAGCCGCATGCTTTTCTTCGAACACGGACTGTTATTGCTTGGCGGTGTTCTGGGCGGCTTTGTTCCGGCTGTTTTGGCGGTGTTCCCGGTTATCCGAACACAGAGCGCCGATTTCCCGTATGGGATTATATTCTGTACGGTGATTGCCATGCTCATCAGCGGGGCCGTGTGGGTTCGCATTGCGATCGGGGGAGTGTTGAAAATGAATTTCCTTGAAACCTTGAGAAACCAATAGCGGCTAAAGGCAGCGATAATCCATGAGAAAGAAGCTTGAATTTTGATTTGAAGCGCAACGCTTCGCTGTTTTTAACAGCCCGCTAAGGCGGGCTGGAGTTTATCGCTTTTAGCTACCTGGATAGAGAAAAGGAAAAGGCGGTGGTTAAGCCGCCTCTATCCAGTATAGATTGTTGCGGTGCTCGGGTTGCTCTCCAGCATGGCCCTATCCTCCGCAACAATAGGACTTATTATAGCCGTAGCGATGACTTTTGAAAAGAAAAAATATCGCCCATCGCGGGTGTTTCCGATAGAGTGTTTTTGGCAAAACAAAACTCTATTAAGGAAACATCGCAATGGGCGACAGACATCTTACCATTGATGAACGGGAAAGCATCTTGAAAATGCATTCGGAACAAAAAAATATGACTGATATTGCCGACGAGATAGGTCGTAACAAAGGGACGATCAGCCGGGAGCTATCACGGAACCGCAGTTCGACCGGTGAGTATAAACCGCATCTGGCCCAGCGGTATTATACCAAACGCAGGGATGCGTCTAACGGCAAAGAATTCGCTGGATTTAAGGCGTTGGAAAAAGCAGTTGGGTTTTGCTGCTACTTTGCAGATCCGTATAGTTCATATCAGCGCGGGACGAACGAAAATACCAATGGCCTATTGCGTCAGTTTTTTCCAAAAGGTACAGATTTCAACAAAATCAGCGAAGAAGAGATTGACAAAGCGGCGGCTTTGCTTAATAATAGACCTCGCAAATGTTTAAACTATCGGACACCCCATGAGGTGTTA
>JADHXS010000123.1 GCA_016782835.1 Phycisphaerae bacterium
TTTTTGGCCGGTAGCGGAAGACCCCCAGGAGACGATTAGCCCCGATTCTGCGGCCGTTGGTTTGATCCACGCACTGCACGTCCGGCTCCCGCCGCCGCTGATACCGGTATAACCGGGGATATCCACATGATCATCCAAACCGTCTAACTGGAGTGCACCAATAGCGCCCTCAAATAATGGATCTGCATCGATATTGCCTCCGCCGTCAACACCCATCGACGTGTCCCACCCCACGCCGCTGCCGCCGCAACCGGCAATATCACTATGACGGATGGTAAGTAAATTACGCCGCTCCCATCCGATTTCATTCTCTGATTTCGATAAGGTGGCAATATTGCCCCATAGAATACAATTCGTCAAAGTAAATGCCTGCTCGTTATTCTGGAAGTACAGCCCTCCTCCTGCTTCAAAGGCCCTGTTACCTGTCAGCGTGCAATTGATCATTTCACTAAAACCGTTATATCCGCTATACAATGCTCCTCCTCTGCCGACAGTGGGTTCCCCATAATTATTATATGGAAAGATAATAATACCACCGCCGCCCTCTGCCACATTGCCGACAAATTTACAGTTCAATACTGTCAAGTCGCCGCTATCACTATATACTCCCCCACCGGCAGAATACGCCTGATTCCCGTCAAAAGTACAGTATGTTACGATGATCGAACCACCTTCCCTGTTGCACATCCCGCCGCCACGTAAAGCCGTATTGCCGCTGAACGTGCAGTTTGTTACGGTCGGATTGGTCATATGATTGGACATCCCGCCGCCATCGTAAACAGCCGTATTGCCGTTAAATTTACAGTGGCTGACTTCCGGACTGCTGTAATCGTTGTACATCCCACCACCATAAGTAGCCTCGTTGTCGCTGAATGTACAGTGGCTGACTTCCGGACTGCTGAAATAGTTATACATCCCGCCGCCATAAGAAGATGTGTTGTTTGTGAACGTACAGTTGCGCACTGTCGGATTGCTGCGATAGTTGTACATTCCACCGAAGGTATCTTGGCCATAAACGGAAGCATTGGTAATCGTAAAACCTTCCAGTAATGTACTGGGTCCACATTCAAAAGACGAAACAATAGAACCTTCCCGTTGAAGAAGAATATAACCATTTTCACTGCCGCTGATAATCGTATTGTCACCTGCCCCTATGAGGGATACCCCATTTTTGAGTGTAATGTTTTCAACATACGTCCCGGCGGCCACATATACCGTCACGCCATATCGGGCCGAATCAATCCCGGCCTGAATCGTATCAAATGCATCATACCCCCATGTATGTCCGTCATTAGACCCTTCCGGCGTATAATCATCATCCACCCAGACATCCGGCACCGGTCCCATGATTTCCACGATTTCCTCGGCATTGAGTGCTGCATCATAGATTCTGACGTCACGAAGTCGCCCCTCAAAATGACCTGTATACGTAACCCCATCCGTATCGATCCGAGCTCCGATTACAACATCCTCACTGTCACTGGTATCGACGGCCTGGCTGTTGCTGATAAATGGGCTCATTTCCAACACGCCATCAACATATAATTGAATTTCATCAACGTTCGAACTGCTGTCATCAGCCAGAACCGCCGCCACATGATGCCAATTGCCGTCATTGACAAACTGCGTGGTCGTTTTGATATACCCGTCCCAGACACCAACTCCCAATGCGCCGTCTGATTCCGTCCGGAACGTCCATTTTTGGCCGGTAGCAGAAGACCCCCAGGAGACGATTAGCCCCGATTCTGCGGCCGTTGGTTTGATCCACGCACTGCACGTCCGGCTCCCGCCACCGCTGATACCGGTATAGCCGGGGATATCCACATAATCATCCAAACCGTCAAGCAAAATCGAAACGCCGTCCATGCCCTCGGTAACCCAGATTGGATTGCCATAAACAGTGCCGTCAAATCCATTTCCGGAAACATCTGTGGCATCCCCATCCAGTGGCCAGTGGGCTATAAGGTTAAGGTCTGAAGCATAAACCGCATCCTGAATTTTAGGGAAATCTCCATTACCACTTTGATCAACGACAAGCGTGTCCGCCGGACATGAAACAGCAAGCATTGTGATGATTGCAAAAAGAAAACCGCTCCTCATTTTTAGTCTCTCTCAATTAAGTGTTTAATTGTAAATATCAAGCTTCGCCGAAGACAACTCCTTATCCTTCCGGCTCCTTGGGGCTATTTTAGCACCATTTTCCCTCTGAAATCAAGAAAAATCTCGTAAATCCTAATGAACCGAAGCCCTTCAAGCCCAAAAATCCATAAAACCAGCCACTCGCAGAACTTCCGCAACGACGAACGAAAAACGGCGAATTCATTTCAAAAAAAGTTCGATTTTCATCTAAACTTATGGTATAATACCTCTTGTCGCGTCGGAGTCTCGACGAAGACGGAAAAATTGAAATATGATCTTTGACAACAAGAAGAAGCCAAAAAAAGACACGATTAGTGATTACAGTCGCGCCCAAAGTGTCAATTCAGGGGAAAGATAGCATTTCGAACATACCTTTTTATGACAAACGAACCCAATTTGAATTTAAGCAAAATCATGCTAAGTGATTTTCTCAACAAGACTAACGACTATTCACCAGCGATTAACAACTATAAAAACGAACCCAATTCAAAGCCAATTATTCACTGTTTACTGATAACTGTTTATTGTTTACTGGCCAAAAGTTTGATGGGGTGGATGACTTGTTTGTGGGTGAGGTGCTGGATTTGCATGGCGCAGGCGGCGCATTCGGTGACGATGATGTCGGCGCCGCTGTCGGCAATGGCGCCGGAGAGGCGGCCACCGATGGCTTCGGCGAGCTGGCGATTTTTTTTCTGCATGCCTGCGGTTCCCGCCAGTCCGCAGCAGCCGCCGTCGATATCCACGATGGTAAAGCCGGCTTGTTTGAGTAAATCCATACTCGCATCTGATGAGCGCAGGGCTTTTAAATGACACGGAGCGTGATAGCCGTATTTACATATATGCCGCCCCTTCGGGGCTTTTTCAGAAACAAGTGCTTTCCTTCCGGTGGTTTCACCACCAGCTATTAGATTACGACCCTTCGGGTCTGTTTGTGTGCTCAGGTAGTCCATCAGTTCGAATGTGTTTTGACTGACCAGGCGTGCGTCGTCGCTGTCGATGATGAGGCGGAGTTCGTCTTTGAGACACAAGGCCGCACTGGGTTCAGAGCACACCATTTTATAGCCCTTTTTGACGAAGGGTGCGATTTGTTTCAGATTGTACTCCATATCCCGGCGGGCGGCTTTGATATTGCCATACACGAACGCCGGCAACGGCACGGGGCGCTGTTTGGGCACCACTACTTCAACCCGTCGCTTTCGCAGAACTTTCAGCACCGCAAACCCGAGTTCATGGTCGTTGAAGTTGGCAAAGCTGTCCACGAAATAGACCACCTTATCAACCGGCCTTTTAACCGGTGAGTGTTGGCGCAAATAACGATTGGCTTTTCGTAAAAATGAGCCGTGGTCGAATTTCGGAAAAGGGCGATGACGATCCAGCCCGATGAGCTTTTGCAGGACCCAGCGGGTAATCCCCAGCGAGAGCACCCAGTTACTCAGCGGGACAAACAGGCTTCCGAAGAAGCTGAGCCAGCGATTGTACGCCAGTGCGAATTCGGCGGCGGTAAAGCCGCTATAGCGTGCCAGCTTCGTGCGTGCCTCAATGACCAGCTTGGAGACATCGACACCGGCCGGGCATTCGATTGAACACATCTTGCAATTAACGCACAAACTCAAAATGCGTTTGAGTTCTTTGGGGTCAAATCCGGCTCCGCTTTTTTCGCTGGCCATCCACGCACTCAATAAATTGGCCTTGGCGCGGGTGGAGGACAGTTCTTCGCCGGCCCCGCGAAAGACCGGACACATCCGGCTGCCCTGTCCGCTGGCAAGGCACACACCACAGCCGTTACACTGTTCGACCTCAAAGCGAAATTCATCGGGATCGAAATTCAATTCCGTTTGAAAATCGTCGGCTCCCGCCAGCGCCGTTGCCCGCAGATTTTTGCTCATGATATCCGGGTCGTCACAGATGACTTTGCCCGGATTCAAAAGATTCGTCGGGTCAAAAATCCGTTTGACGCCTTTGAGCAGTTCGTAATAGTCTTTGCCGTACTGGGCTTCGATGAATGCTGCCCGCAGCAGGCCGTCGCCGTGTTCACCGCTGATGGAACCGCCGAGCGACCAGGCTAATGAAAAGACCTCCTGAGCCATGTCCTGCATCCGCGTTACTTCGGCTTCCTTTCGCAAATCCAGATAGGGGCGAATGTGCAATTCGCCGTCACCGGCGTGACCATAAAACGCCATCGGAATATCGTATTTGTCCGCCATCGTCTCCAGTCCGGCAATGTATTCATCCAGACGGGTGTAGTCCACCGAGACATCCTCGATGAACGCAACGGGATGGGATAGGCCCTTTTGACGATTCAGCAAAGGCACCGCGTCCTTGCGGGACTTCCACAGTAAGGCTTGTTTGTCCTCGTCGAGCACCTTGACCGAGCCGGTGGATAAATTGCCCACAGTTTTGATGGTGTCGGCGATTTTTGTTTCAATCGCTTCTTTATCATCGCCGATATGCTCAACCAATAATGTCGCGGCGCAATCGGCGGGTAATACTTCACGATATTTCGGAAAGGCCCCGCGAGCCATGTCCATCAAGGCCCGGTCCATCAATTCACAGGCACTGGCGCCGCATTCGACAATCACCGCAACTGCTTTGGCCATTGCCCCAAACGAGGCAAACTCAAACTGCACCAGTCCCTTAGCCTTTGGGACGGGTACGGTGCGCAGGGTAATGTCGGTAAAAACCGCCAGTGTGCCTTCGGAACCGGCCATGAGTTTTGCCATATCCACGCGACCGTCTCGGATAATGCCCTGAATCGAATAGCCGCAGCGATTGCGTTTGGTCTTCGGCTGGGCTTTTTCAATTATGTCCTGTTTATCGGCCAACAGGTCAAAACAGGCTTTTGCAATCGCAGAATCGCCGGGCCTGGTATCGTTGACAAATTCGGCAGTGGCGCCGTCGGCCAGCACACATCGAACACTTTGCACATACTCGGCGATATAACCGTATTGCAGCGAATGCGCCCCGGTGGCGTTGTTGGCGACCACCCCACCCATTACGGCACGGTTGCCGCTGGACGGGTCCGGCCCGATGATGCGTCCCCAGCGGGCCAGATGCACATTTAACGTATCCAGCACTACCCCGGGCTGAACACGCACCCATGAGCCGCCGGGAGCGGTTTGTAAAATTTTGTTCATGTGGCGGCGGACGTCGATGACGATGCCGCTGGTGAGCGATTCGCCCGCCAGACCGCTGCCGGCACCGCGCGGTGCGATGGGAATGTTATTATCGCGAGCATAGTTGACAACCGCGACAATATCGGCGGCATCGTTCGGGGCAACAACACACTGCGGCAGAATGCGGTAAATCGAGGCATCCGTACTGAACGCCACGCGATTATATATATCGATATGCACCTGTCCTTTGACAAGGGCAGCAAGTTCGGCACCAATTGTTTCGACTGTTTTTGTTTGTGTATCTGTATTGAGCAATCTATTACCCCACGCTCCAAAAGAACAATATACACTGCCCTTTCAGGGCGAAAGAAGGTTACGTTTTTTTTACCCAGGCCGTTGGGCTGGGCTAAATTATATTGGCCTTTCAGGCCGTTACTTCGTTTTAAAACAACATTTGTTCGGCCCGGCTGACGTCTTTGACAATCTGCTGTTTCAGTTGTTCTTTGGATTCAAACCGCTGCTGATGGCGAATGAACCGCATAAAGTCCATCGCCAGCCATTTTCCGGAAAGGTCTTCGACTTTGTTTTCCAGCAAATGCGCTTCCAAAAGCAGCGGATAGTCCGAGACAAACGTCTTGGCGCGTCCGATGCTAATTGCGGCGGCCCGGCGCAATCCGCCGAATGTCACCTCGTCAAATGAATCGCCCACGACGACGTAGCCGGCATAAACCCCCTCGCAGGGAATGATTTGTCCATCCGTGTGAATGTTGGCGGTTGGAAACCCCAACTGCCTGCCGATACCGCGACCTTTGATGGTCTTGCCGATGAGTCGATACGGACGGCCTAATACCTGGGCGGCCTGCCGGACGTCGCCTTTCTCCAGG
>JADHXS010000124.1 GCA_016782835.1 Phycisphaerae bacterium
AAAAGCACAATCAGCAGGCAAGAGAACATCATGTCCTGCGAAAGCGGCAGAAGTTGCGAGCCTTGGGCATCGAAGTCGAGAATTTACGTTGTTGTTTTCAGGGTAATTCATAATTATGTGGCGCTGTAGTACTAAGATCAAATATTTCATCTACCATAGAAGATGAATACCTGTATCCATTATTTAAGACATTACATGGAAATGCGAGTTTACGAGTTAGCCCAGAAACAAATATAAGAGCATTTTGCTGTCCATTCACAATAGAACAATTGGAGCAAAGGGGGCATATTGGAGCGTTAAATTGGATTCGACAGAGTGCAAATCCGGATGACACTGATAATTGGTTCGTAAAAAGATATCCACCATTGAGAACCGCCTTATTGTTGTCAATCAATCCAGATAGATTACTATATTTTGCGAGGTTGGATGAACCTGCTATTATCGATCAGCGATCAACTGTAATTTTGCCAAAAGAAGAATATCAAGATAGAAATCTTTTACATGCACTACTGAATTCTTCCATTTCAATGTTTTTGATTGAAGCAATAGGATTTGGCAGAGGGTTGGGTGTTTTGGATACAAACAAGAATAAAATAGATGCCGGATTTCGAATTCCCACACTGGAATTAATTTCAGAAGCAGATGCTGAACGAATTAAAGAGGCTTTTGCGCCTTTATTGCGTCGTCAAATTTCACCTGTCGAACAGGAGCTTTTGCAGGCAGATCGGCGGGAATTAGACAAAGCAACTTTAAGGGCGATTGAAATACCCGAAAATGTACTTGATGAGATTCATTCCGGGCTGTTGACCATGTACAAAATTCGAAAATCTGTAGGAAGATAAAGTTTCAATATGAGAAGCGGTAGCAGAACAGCGTTGGTAATAAAACAAGCTAAAGCTTGAATTCTAAACAGGGATGTTCGGGCCGGAGGATGTTTGGCAGTTTATGATCGGCGGGTATCAGGTGTGTGAAAAATGGCTTAAAGACCGGCGGGGACGGACACTGTCCTATGACGATGTGGAGCATTACAAGAAAATCTGTGTCGCATTGGGTGAAACCATCCGGCTGATGGCCGATAAGCGACTGGAGATATTTGAATAAAGGGGGCAGGTCGGACAGGCGCGGGCTTATAAAACGAAAGGTATAATTCAACCCCGATGGGGTTGGGGGGTGTTTGGGGATTGTTTTCCCCGGGTTTCGGTCGCTTCGCTCCCTTCGCCCGGGGCTATTATTGTTCAAGCCCTTTGGGCTTGTGGAATTTTGCCGTTTAAATAGATTCCTCATCCCGACACATCGGGATTCGGAATGACAGGGAGGCGGGGTTTTGTTGGGGTTTTGGGGGAATTTGCTTATATCCCACGGGTTCCGGCCTTCGGCCTTCACCCGCGGCTATTGTTATTTTATCCCTACGGGATAAGGGGGAAAAAATTCGAGTCTTGGTGTCGGATATTTGTTGTTTTGTGTCAAAATTCTTGCAATATTTTATGGATTGGGATATAAGATTAGTTCTTAGTTCATAGTTTTGAGTTTTTAGTTTAGAGAGTCATTATGGAAATATCGGAACTACGCACATCGGTTGAAGCGCTTGAGGCCCGGATATTACAGGTCCGGGACTGGCTTTGACCTGCCTGCCAAAATAGCCCTTCGCAGTAAACTCGAACAGCAAATGTCGCAGCCGGGGTTTTGGGATACTCCGGATGCGGCGCAAAAAATCGTTTCGCAGCTTAGCGCCGTTAAATCAATTATTATGCCCGTTTTGAACGTCGAGCGGGCGGTGAAGGACATGGGGGAACTACTGGAGCTTGCGGCCGACGAAAACGACGCGGAGACGCTGGCTTCGATTGAAGCGGACATTCAAGGCCTGGAGCAGCGGTGCGATAAAATCGAGGTGGCGGGGATGCTGAACGGGCCGGATGATATGCGTCCATGTTTTTTCGGGATTCACGCCGGAGCGGGCGGTACGGAAAGCTGCGACTGGGCGAATATGCTGCTTCGGATGTACACGCGGTATTTTGAGGATAACAAATACAGCTTTGAGGAGCTGGATATGACGCCGGGGGAAGAGGCGGGGATTCGGTCAATCACGCTGCGGGTGGAAGGGCCGTTTGCATTCGGCAAACTGTCGTGTGAGACGGGCGTGCACCGGCTGGTGCGCATCAGCCCGTTCGATTCGCAGAGCCGGCGGCATACGAGTTTTGCGGCGGTGGATGTAATGCCGGATTTTGAAGATGAAATTGAAATCGAGATCGACGAGGACGATTTGCGGATTGATTATTACCGTGCCAGCGGGGCGGGCGGTCAGCATGTGAACAAGACCAGTTCGGCAGTTCGGATTACACACGCACCGACGGGCATCGTTGTGCAGTGTCAGAACGACCGGAGCCAGCATAAGAATAAGGCCGAAGCGATGAGAATGCTCAAGAGCCGTTTGTATATGCTCGAACAGCAGAAACGGGATGCGGAACTGGCCAAGCTGTACAGCAACAAGGGGGATATCGCGTGGGGCAACCAGATACGCAGTTATGTTTTGCAGCCGTACCAGATGATTAAGGACCATCGAACCGACCACCAGAGGGGGAATGTGCAGGCGGTGCTGGATGGCGATATTGAAGATTTTATCGAAAGCTATCTTCGTTATCGAGCCGGAAAAAATAATAAAGCGAAGTCCGAATGAATCATAGATGTGACAAGTAGAACGACTGCTGGATTCCCGCTTTCGCGGGAATGACAGAAGGGTCTGACGGAATAATAAAGCTAAATTATAAAATGTGGTATTCAGGAACGCCTTCGGCGAGGTTTTTTAATAGATCCCTCCGCTTCGGTCGGGATGACAATATAGCTGAATGAAAAGGGAAAGAGGATAGAAAGGGAAATCATGGCGAAATCGTTGATTCACATTTCGGTCAAGGCTCAAAAGGATGATATTTTTACGATGCCGGCGGACCTGTTGGCTATCGGGGTGTTTTCGGAATTTGACGGCAAGTCACTGGTGAAGGCATTGGATAAGAAACTGGGCGGTGCGGTTGAAAAGGTGCGGAATCTGGGGGATTTTGAAGCGAAGGCGGGAAAGAGTTGTTTGCTTTACAGTGGGGGAAAAATCGGTGCTAAACGGATTTTGCTGGTGGGATTGGGCAAGCGGAAAGATGTTAAGCCGGATGTTTTGTGGAAAGCCGCGTCGCTTGCGACAGGCAAGGCTGTTGGCCTGAAAGCCAAATCTGTTGTGCTGAGTCTGCATACGGATATTCCTGCTTCGGCGAAGCCGGATATGGCGGCGGTTGGGCAGGCGATTACTGAAGGGGCCTGCTTTGGTGCGTTTCGCTATGATGAATATATGAGTGAGGCGGCGAAAAAGCGGCCGGCTAAAATAAACGCGGTTCTTGTCGATGCAGATCTGTCGGTTGTGACACGATTACGTAAAGGGCTCTCAACCGGGCTGATTACAGGGCAAGCGCAGAATTATGCGCGTACGCTTGCGAACCGTCCGGCGAATGTGATTAATCCGGTGACGCTGGCGGCTGAAGCGCAGAAGATGGCTCGAAACATTGTCGGGCTGCGATGCAGTGTGCTGGATGAGAAACAACTGGCGGCAAAAAAGATGGGGGGGATTCTGGCGGTCGGGCAGGGGTCGGTCACGCCGCCTCGATTGATTGTATTGCAATACACGCCGACTGGGGCGGGCAAGAATACGCCGACGGTCGGGCTGGTGGGGAAAGCGATTACGTTTGATTCGGGCGGGATTAGTCTGAAACCCGGCGATGGTATGCAGGATATGAAATTTGACAAATCCGGCGGGATTGCGGTGCTGGGGGCGATACAGGCGATTGCGCGGTTGAAACTGAAGGTGAAAGTTTATGGGCTGATTCCATCGGCGGAAAATATGCCGGGGACGGGGAGCTATCGGCCGGGGGATATTGTGACGACATTCAGCGGCAAGACGGTCGAAATTCAGAATACCGATGCGGAAGGCCGTATGATTTTGTGTGATGCGATTGCGTATGCAGAGAAACTGGGCTGCTCGCCGATTGTGGATATGGCGACGCTGACAGGTGCATGTGTGGTGGCGCTGGGTCAGAAACGCGCGGGCGTGATGGGCAATGATGAAAGATTAGTCGAGCGACTCAAAGAGGCTTCTGCGAAAACCGGTGAGCGCGTTTGGCATTTACCTTGTGATGATGAATTTGTTGATGCGATGAAGAGTAAGATTGCGGATTTAAAAAATATCGGCGGCAAGTGGGGCGGGGCGTGTACGGCGGCGGCGTTCCTGAGCCAGTTTGTGGAAAAAGCCAAATGGGCACATGTGGATATCGCCGGGCCGGGCGTCTGGGGGGCGGGCGAAACGGACGCCCCCGGTTCAGTGGGTTTCGGCGTGCGGCTACTGACGTCGTTTGTGCAGGATTTAAAATAGAATGAAGAAAAGGAAATAAGGAGTAAAAAAAGGAAGTCAGGTGTGCTCTGTAGAAAAGCTCTCATTGAGGTGCTAAATGGATTCCGGACAAGGATTAGATGCTTTGGTGTTAAGGATTGGGTTATTCTTGCTTTTATGGGGGTGGGTGGGTATACTGACTTGTTTCAAAATTTGATGCATTCAGTTGTAGGATAACCCATGAAAAAGGTTGATTTAGAGCGAATTGAAAAAGCAATTTTTGAGATTCTTGAGGCGGTGGGCGAGAACCCGAACCGTGAAGGGCTGAGGGAAACGCCGGGGCGTGTGTCGCGAATGTATGCGGAACTGCTGGAGGGTATGCGGCATGAACCGACTGAATATGTCAAAAGCATCTTTCACGAAAAATATGATGAAATCGTTCTGTTGCGAGATATTCCATTTTACAGCATTTGCGAACATCACCTGATGCCGTTTATCGGCAAGGCCCATGTGGCGTATCTGCCGGATGGTCAGGTGCTGGGGGTTAGCAAGTTGGCTCGAGTTGTGGATTCCTTTGCGCGTAGACTGCAAGTGCAGGAGCGTTTGACTGACCAGATCGCCGATTTTCTGATGCAGAATTTAAAACCCCAGGGAGTGTCGGTTGTTTTAGAGGCTTCGCATAGCTGCATGACGATTCGCGGCATCAAAAAACCCGGTGCGATGATGGTGACCAGTGCCTTGCGGGGAACGTTTAAGAAAGACCCAAGAAGCCGGGCTGAAGTCCTAACGCTGATGCACGCGGACAGAAAGTAAGCATTAGATGCATACTCTGAGCCGGCAAATACGATTTTCGGTTGATCCATTTTCAGGCGAGCAGGTATTGGGATATAATTCTTACGCCTCCAAGCCCTGCGGGGAGGCCCTGAGTTTTTATTTTTCACTCTGGGTGGATTTAAGCGGCGTCTTAAATCCGAATACTGGTTTTGTGGTCAATGTTTCTGAAATCGATAAGGTTGTTCGCAAAAAAGCATATCCGATTTTTAAACATACCATTACGACGGCGATGGACAATCGGCAGTCGGTGAGGTTGGCAGAACTGGTTACGACTTTAAGATTGTGTTTTAAAGAAATCGGAGCTTCATTTGACGCACAGCAATTGGTCGGGCTTGGGCTGGAACTAAATCCATTTCGAAAGCTATCCATTCAAACGGAGGATAACGGGATGTTTACGTTTAGTGAGAAATTTGAATTTGCGGCAATGCATCGGCTCTGGAATGAGCGTTTTGACGAAGTCCAAAATGCTGCACTTTTTGGGAAGTGTGCCAATCCGGCCGGTCATGGTCACAATTACGTGCTTGAGGTCAGCGTCTGCCGGCCAACCGGTTCCGAAGAGGACGGATGGATTTGTGAGTTTGAAAAAGTTGTTGAAGAGCAGTTTCTTGGTTTGGTCGATCATAAAAACTTAAATGTAGACGTGCCGGGGTTTGAAACACTGAATCCGACAGTTGAAAATCTTGCGTATTTTGCGTGGGAAAAGCTGGAAGAAAAGTTCAAAAACTGTAAACTTGTAAAAATTACAGTCTGGGAAAATGACCGGACTTATTGCAGCTATACTCGATAGATATTCCCTCGAACCATATCGAACAGGAATTGTTTAAATGGCGTATTTATATTATTGTTTTTTATTGTTTTTTTCAGGGAGAGGTAAATTCTAAACTCTTGTTAATACGGACTTAACGAATAGCCGATAGGGATATTG
>JADHXS010000125.1 GCA_016782835.1 Phycisphaerae bacterium
CTAATTGAATATGGCCAATCTTAAAATCCTCCGGCCCGGTCCACATACTTGTATAGACCGGCTGGCCTGTAACCGCCTGCAAACAGGCAGGAGTAATCAGTCTGCAGGCGTTTTCCGTCATGATGGTGCGCACCACAGCCCCCGCGCCCGTCAGCTTGCTTGCCAGGTCAGCGGCTTTGTACGCCGCGATCCCGCCGGTGATTCCCAACAGGATTTTTCTTCCGTTGAATTGTGCCTGCTGCTGTGTCATATCGTTTTATGCTTTAGAGAAGATTGCCCGTTGGTTTTTTCTCGTCGCCGGTCTCATCGAGAACGATTTTGCCCTCTTTGATTTCCTGCACAACGATTTCTATCATGGTCATCCCTTCGGTATTCTCAATCAGCGGTCGGCCGCCCTCGACCAGTTCGACCATCCGCTTTTGAATTAACGCCGACAATTTGAAACGCCCGCCCACTTTATTGAGCACTTCGTTATCTTTCAATTCTTCAATCATAATGGTTCCTCAATTTTCCCTTCGATTATTGCAACCACTTCCTGCACCGCCTGTTCCAAATCATCATTAACCACCATGTGGTCATAATGCTGCCAGGCGGCGGCTATTTCACTGCCGGCTGTTTGAAGCCGATCTTTTTTGCTCTCCTGGTCTTCACCACGACCTCGGGTGTCCATCCGCTTTTGCAGGATGTCCGTTCGCGGCGGCAGCAAAAAAATCATCGTTGCATCCGGCCGCTGTTTTTTAACCTGCAGAGCACCCTGCACATCAATCTCCAGAATGACAATACGTCCTTCATTCAGGGCCGCCTCGACCGGCTGTCGGGGTGTCCCGTAATAATTTCCGAATACTTTCGCATATTCCAGAAAATCATCCTGGCGGATACGTTTTTCAAAGTCGTCTCTTGTCAAAAAACAATAATTTACACCGTCGACTTCAGAGGCCGCCTGCGGCCGGGTCGTCGCCGAAACACTTAAAAATGCATCTAACGTTTCAACAATCCGGCTGCAAACCGTGCTTTTTCCAACGCCGGACGGGCCGCTGATGATAACAAGTTTGCCTTTTTTATCCTGGTTGCTTGTCATGTTTTCAGTTAAGTTTTCAAAAAACGATTATTCTATTCACCTACTCCACGTTTTGCACCTGCTCTTTAACACGGTCAATCGCACATTTAATCTCAATCACCGAGTGAGCAACCGCCGCATCCTGACTTTTGCTGGCAATAGTGTTGGCTTCCCGCAGCATTTCCTGTGTCACAAAATCCAGCCGCCGGCCGGCCGGACCGCCTTTTTCACAGCATTCCCGAAATTGCTGCAAGTGCGCTCCCAGCCGGGATACTTCTTCGGCAATATCACTGCGCTCGGCAAAAATGGCGACTTCCCGCGCCAGCAGGTCCTCGTCCAGCTTCAGCTTGGCCTGAGCCAGCAAATTCTCTACCCGTTCTTTCAGACGGTTATGATAATCCTGAACGACAGTGCTGACACGCCCGCCGATTGTCTCCAGTTCGGCCGCAATGCGGTCGCAGTTGGCCAGTAAATCAGCTTGCAGTATTTTACCTTCTTCGCCGCGCGACAGGCTAAGCTGTTCCAGGGCCTCCTGCGTCAACGATAAAGCCGCATGGCGCATCCGTTCGGTCTGCTCTTCCGTCGGAATGGCCGGCTGGATAATCCCCGGCAGTGACAACATCGACGCTAGATCGAGTCGGCAGTGTTCATCTTCGGCACCCAGCAAGGCTTTCAGCCGTTGTACGTAAGCTGCAAGCGAATTTTCATCAATATCAAACAGGGCCTGACCGGAAACATTTTTCATGCAAAGTGAATAATTCACCGTTCCCCGCTGGATATTTTCCCGGTGCAGTTTTTCGATTTCGCTTTCGAGAAATGCCATGATGTCCGGCAAACGAACCTGAATCTTCAAATATCGGTTATTGACCGAGCGAATTTCAACCGTATAAATAACACCTTCAATTTCCGCACAGGCCTGACCAAACCCTGTCATACTGCGAATCATATCAACGCTCCGGGAAATTAGTTCGTTGGTTCCATCGGTTCTTCGGTCGTCTCTTCAGCAGCAGCCGATGGCTCATCGGTTACCGGTGGTGTTTGCGCTTCATCGGGGATTGAAACATCCGGCATCGAGATATCTCCGGTTGGGGGGGTTGTTGCAGGCTGCGAGGTCGTTGTCCCGGGGACAGAAGGCATGGACGACAGGTCGGACGATGTCGCTGGACGCAGGAATTTACCCATCAGCACCGCCAGCACCAAAAAGGCGGCCACCAGGCAAATCGTTACCCATGTCAGAAAGTCACCGGTTTTCGTTCCCAGCAGACTGCCTGCACCACCGCCGCCAAACGCCGCACCAATGCCGCCGCCGCGCCCTTTCTGCAACAGCACGATCAGAATAATCGCAACACAGATCAGGACAAACAGAACAATCACCAAATTTTGTAAAAACGAAAGTGCAAGCGGAAAAATCATGTTTTTTATCCCTTAATTACCTAATCTAAGTTAATAACCTTAAGCCACAGCTTTCACCATGACGGAAAAATCTTCAACCTTCAAACTCGCCCCGCCAACCAGCAGCCCGTCCACATCCGGCTGAGCCATTAATTCGGAGGTGTTGTCCGGCTTGGCAGAGCCGCCGTACTGGATTCGAATCCTTTCGGCGATATCTTCGTTATACAGTTCGGACAGCAGCCCGCGAATCATCCCGTGAACTTGCTGGGCCTGGTCCGGTGTCGCCGTCAAACCGGTTCCAATCGCCCAGACCGGTTCATATGCAATCGTGATGGCCTGAATACGTTCTTCGCACAGACCCGCCAGTCCCTTTTTGACCTGATCGGCCACGACATCATTAGTCTTTCCGGCCTGACGTTCTTCGAGTAGTTCACCGATACAGAAAATCGGAAGCAGTCCGCTGTTAATCGCCGCGGCAATTTTCTTGTTGATTAATTCATCGGTCTCACCTATGACATGCCGGCGCTCCGAATGGCCGATGATAACATAACTGCAGCCTGTATCCTTCAGCATGTCACAGCTAATTTCGCCGGTAAAGGCCCCGTTTCCCTCGAAATAAACATTCTGGGCACCCACCGCAATATTCGACGCACTCAAAGCCGCCGCTACCGATTGTAAATAAACAGAAGGCGGGCAGACCGCGATATCCACCGTATCGACATCTTCCAGTTCCTTGGCCAATCCCGCCGCCAGCGCCACCGCAGTGGCGCTATTCATATTCATCTTCCAGTTTCCCGCGATAAACGGTTTTCGCATTTTCTTCTCCTACGTTCGCAATTCGCTATTTAATATTATAAAATGGCGGGGCTTCGAGGAAAACTTCCCAATACGGAAAGCTGCAAACAGTGCTTTTTTGCTTCCACCAATGCCTTTTGTACATTTTCATCCTGTTTGTGACCGAGAAAATCCACGAAGAAATAGTATTCCCACTCGCGTTTTTTGTTAGGCCGGGATCCGATATTCGTCATATTGAGACCGTATTCACGAAACACATTCAATACATCCACCAACGCACCCGTCCGGTGAGCCGTACTGAACAGGATGATCGTTTTATCATCGCCGGTGGGTTCGGCGTCCTGTTTACTGATAATCAAAAAGCGTGTGATGTTATTGGCAACATCTTCGATGTCCTGACACAATACTTTCAGACCGTAGATTTCCGCCGCAACAGAAGAGGCAATCGCCGCTGAGCCGGTCTCGTTCGCCGCCAGTTTAGCGGCTCTGGAAGACGAAGCCATCGGGATCGTCTCGGCATCCTTAAATGTCGCTGCCAGCCAGTTGCGGCATTGGGCAAAAACTTCCGGTTGCGAATAGATGCGTTTGATGTCATGCATCGGAGAATTGGCCATCAGGTTATGGTGAATCGCCATGTTCGCTTCAGCACAGATCATCGCATCGGTTTCCACGAATGCGTCCAGTGTTTCACGAATTCCACCGCCGGCACTATTTTCAATAGGTACAATCCCAAAGTCACAATGGCCTTTACTAACCTCTTCGAAAATCGCCCGGATATCGGTCAGGGCTTCATAATCGACACTCTGGCCGAATTTCAAAATTGCGGCGTTGTGTGAAAAACTGCCCTGCGGACCCAGATAGCCGATCCGTAACGGATGCTCCAGAAAGAACGAACCACTCATCAACTCACGCCAAATCGCCTGCATGGTTTTATCCGGCAGGGGGCCTTTATTAAGCTGAGTAATTTTATCCAGCACCGCCTTTTCACGATGCGGTGCATAAATCTGGCTCTCTTCGGCTCGCTTGAGTTTGCCGATTTCAACAACAATCTGCGCACGCTGATTGATTAACTCAACGAGCTTTTCGTCAATCGCATCAATTTTTTTACGCAGTTCTTCCAGCGACATCGCCGTTCCTAAACCCTTTTGCTGCCCGGTGCAGCATCATGATAGAGGGTCTCCAAGTTTAACAGAAACGCCCTACATACCAAAATCCGCATCTTTCGTCAATAAAAATAAGCAATTTTGCTGTTGTTAGAAGCAAATCAAAAACACGGAGTCAGTGTGATGTGATACTCCGGCCCTGTCTTCTAATCTATTGTTTCTTTTTGGAAAAACCGCTATATTGAGCCGTTATGGAATCGCAAAAACAGTATCAATACAGCATATTTAATACTCGCTGGGGCTGGTTTGGTCTCTTGGGATGCGAAAAAGGACTGGTTCGCACCTGTTTGCCGGTGGCATTCAAAGAGGCGGCCCAAAGACGCCTGCTGTCCGGAATTGAGAATGCTGTACCATCCAAAAAAGCCTTTCGAATGCTCGAAAAGAACATCTTATCCTATTATAAGGGCCGTCGTGTTGATTTCAGCGAAGTCCCGGTCTGCCTTGACGGCCTGACAGAATTTCAACAGAAAATCTTAGCCGTCCTTAGAACTATAACATATGGAAAAACAATCAGTTACAGCGACTTAGCCAAGCTGGCCGACAATCCCAAAGCCGCACGGGCCATTGGAACGGTCATGGCTAAAAACCCGTTGCCGCTGATTATCCCCTGCCATCGTGTCATCAAACAGGACGGCTCGTTGGGCTATTTTAGTGCCGCCGGAGGGGTAGACACCAAAAAACGCATGCTTGACCTCGAAAAATCCTGAAAATTCCCTTGAACTCCCCGCTTGAATTTGCGATATTATATGTAGTGACAATGTAATGACAACGTCAATACAAAAAGGAAAGCAAGATGTCTTCTAAAACAACTACAATCCAAATACGGGTGGATAAAGATTTGAAAGAAAAAGCCGCAGAGGTTTTTGGTAAAATGCATATGACCATGTCTCAAGCTATTAAGCTATTTTTAGGGCAAGCAGTGAGCCAGGGGGGAATTGGCATCGAATTCAGAACACCCAGTAAAAAACTTCAGGAGGCAATGGATCAAGTGGACAGGGATGAAGATATGATGGAATTCGATACGGTTGAAGAACTTTTTAAGGAGCTTAATCGGTGAAAATCAAGGCAAGGAGGCGCTTTAAAGAGGACTACATTCAGCTTGAAAAGAGATTAAAAGACCCTGTATCGTTCAGAAAAGCAATCAACAGAGCAATTACATTGCTTCAAGCCGAAAAGGATATTTCTAAATCATTTACGGTCAATCGACTGATTAAACGCGGCGAAGGCTGGTTTGACTGTTATATAACCTCAGAAATCGTAATGATTTATGCAATTCAAGGGCAATCTATTAAACTGACCGCCATCGGTCCGGCAAAAGAAATGTATGACCGGTAGAAATTTTTTTATAAAAATATGTAAAATAAACTTGACATTGTGTATGGCTGGTTATACATTGTGTATGGTTAGGGTTACAATCTAATTGGAAAGGGCAGAAATATGAATCGAATGCAGAAAATATCATGGCTGATGGTGATTTGTATGGGAAGCGGCCTGATTCTAAGCGCAATTGCCATTACGGTCGGTTATTTTATGGCTGGTTTCCCAAAGGCTTGGTCGGGAATTGCTTTTATCGGCATTGGGGGTTTTGGCGGATTAGGGCCGTTAATCTTCAAAAAAGACCCCGGCCCGGTACAGGCCGACGAACGGGATCGGCTCATCAATCTTAAAGCCGCACGCGCAAGTTTTGCGTTGTCGTATCTGGTGTTTGG
>JADHXS010000027.1 GCA_016782835.1 Phycisphaerae bacterium
TGGCCTTGATGAGCAACAAATTCGTCGGTATATCCAGGAACAAGAGAAACATGAAATTGAAGAAATGACTAACTAAGCCGAACGGCTCCTTTTAGGGGCCTTCCTCATACCACCAGTTCTACTGGTGGTACTTGATTTCTTTTTGTTTGACAAATATCTAACTTTTGGTATAATACACCCGTGGTCGGCATTGCCGCCCTGAGGTCTGATATCTGATCTCTGACAACTAAAATATGAGTGCGAACGCCCCGCGTCGCCCGGCCAACAGCCACACAACAGCGGTCATTCTGAGTCCCGATTTATCGGGAAAGAATCTCAACATTCCTGAGTTCTGTATTCCTGTATTCGTAATACTTTAGCCAAGTGTCACATGCGACTTGTCATTCCCGCGAAAGCGGGAATCCAGCGTAAAAACGGCCTCTGCCGAAGGCAGTCTCCTGTTTTTTTACACTCGGCTAAAATGTTACCTGTATTCTTAAAGTCAACAGTCATCCGAACGTCATCCCGGCCTCCGAGCCGGGATCCAGAATTAAAACAAGCCATCCGGAGAGCCTGTCCCGAGCATCGCCGAGGGAAATTCCACATTCTGATACCTGAGTTTTGAATTCTGATAACTAAAAAAATGACAAACGAACCCAATTTCAAAATCCGTAAAATCACCGTAAGCTCTTTTAAAAAAGCTGGTTACTGAAATCTGAAGTCTGAGGTCTGTAATTAAAACGAACCCAAACGAACCCAATTTAGTTCAACACCCCGACAGGTTAATTTCAAAACTTCCTAATGGACAATCACGTAGAAAAGACGTAAAACAAGATAAAGCAAGATAGAAATAGAAAGTAAGGAATTGACACAATGCCCCAATATACTCGAATCATCAAAAGCCGGTGGCTATTATTGCTGTTTTTATTTGTTTCATTAGCCTTTGCCCAAACGCCGCTTACCGAGATCGCCCGCAGCGGCGACCAGTCCTCGTCGGCACGAATCGAAGCGACCGAATTGGCCGGCACCCCGGCGATAGCCGTGGTTTTCACCGGTACGGACGATTTGCATTATTACGCCACGCCCAAAGGCGCCCCCGCACCGGGTCTGGAGCTGAAAGTTACCGCCCAAGCGAACGGGATTACTTTCGCAGAGCCGGTTTTTCCGGCCTATCAGTATTTTGCAGACCCGGCTCAGGGGGAAATCGAAGTCTTCGTGGAAAATTTCAAAGTGCTTTTTCCAATCCGCGACCACACGGCCGATATTTTGCAAACAGAGGTAATCGTAAACATTTCCGGCATTACCTGTACGAGCAAACAATGTCTTCCGCCGTTCACCAAAACACTGGCCGCAGCAGTGGACCTGTCGCAATGGCCCGCGGTCTCGATTCAAGCCGGCGAGGCCGTGACGGAAAAAGATACCGAAATAATTCCGGCACAACCGCAGCCTCCGGCCGAAGAAGCCCCAAAGGCTCAAACGCTCGCGGCGTCTTTAGCGGGCTGGAAAACCGTTGATTCGACGGAAGCGGAAACGTCGGCCTCGGTAGCGGGGTACTTTTTGCTGGCGCTGCTGGCGGGCGTCTCGATCAATATCATGCCGTGCGTGCTGCCGGTGATTCCGCTGATTATCATGCGCCTGATCTCGCAAGCCAAACAGTCCTCCCCGAAACGCATGACGCTGGGATTTTCATTCTGCGGCGGGATAGTTCTCTTTTTTGCGGTCTTTGCATTACTGTCGGTTATTGTCAAACTCTCTACCGGCGTTGCCCTTGACCTCAACAGCCTGTATCGCAATCCCACGACGGTCATTACCCTGTTTTTGTTCATCGTATTTTTCGCCCTGGTTTTGCTGGATTTGTTAACGCTAACCCTGCCGTCGTCAATTGCCAACAAACAGGGCACCGCTGGCGGTTTTGCCGGTTCCATCGGCATGGGCTTTTTCGCCGGGATTCTCAGCACGCCATGCAGCGGGGCGATTCTTGGTGCCGTGCTGGTCTGGGCACAGACCCAACCGCTTTATGTCAGCAGCACCGCACTGATACTCATGGGCGTCGGCATGGCATTGCCCTATGCGATTTTGGTGTCGATTCCGTCATTGCTCAATTACGTCCCCAAGCCCGGCATGTGGATGGAAAACTTTAAAAAGGCCGGCGGTTTTCTACTGCTCTTGATTGCAGTCAAGTTCACCCTGACCGCGCTGCCCAAAGACCGATTGGTAAACGTTTTGATGTTTGGCGTGATTTTCAGTTTTGCGGTTTGGATGTGGGGTACATGGGTCGGCTTCAACACGCCGAAGGGCAAAAAGTGGACAACACGTTTGATGGCTCTGTTCATCGCTGTTAGTTGCGGCATCTGGCTGTTGCCGGGCAATGAGCCGTCGAAGATTGACTGGCAATCCTACGATGCGGCGTTGATAGAAAAATCAATCGCTGAAAATCGACCCGTTGTGCTGAAATTCACCGCCGACTGGTGTACGAATTGCAAGATTGTGGATAAAAATGTTTTCCAGCAGCCCGATATTGCCAAATTGATTGAGCAGAAAGACATCCTCGCCGTCAAAGCCGATACAACCCTGGTAAGCTACCCGGCCGCCAAAGACCTCAACGCCGTTTTCGGTGAAGCGGGCAGTGTCCCGCTGACGGTTTTGCTGAATCCGAATGACAAAAGCATCATCAAACTCCGCGGCATCTTTACCCCGATGGAATTTAAACAAATGATTAACCAGCGGTTTTAGTGGGCTGTCAGGTTCAAGGTTCACGGAGACCGGAATCGAAAAATAAATCTCCCCGCCCCAGCGATTGACCGTTCCTTTCATCGGCAGTGCTTCGGCAATCGCCTTGCCGGTCGGCGTCTCATAAAGTTCTGCTTCTATTGTTATATCGTCCGCTGTAATTTGAATGTTCATCTTCGGTCCGTTGTATTCTGTTTTCTGTTACTCTTTTGTCGGTGTCTCAATCGTTGGAGATATCCCCTCTCCGGCAGTGTTTTCGATTTCCGGGGGGTTTTGTTGTATCAGTTTTTCGCGTCGGTATTTTTCTCTCCAATACAACAATATAATCCCCGGTCCAAATGCCCAGACCAGCACAGTTCCCGCCAATACGAGCGTTGTATAGGTTCCCCGGCAGCAATAGCATTCACGCTGACGCGTTGCCCAAATATGCACCGGCACGGCTACCATGACTTCCAGGATACTGCCCGCAACCAGCCCGCGTATCATTTTGCCCAGTTGTGTATACCGGTCTGTCTGCTTCCAATAGACCCAGAAAATCCAGGCCCAGACGAGCCAGAGGATTGCCATGACCCCCAGAATCAGCAGGGGGCGAATCATGTCGTCTTCGTCTCCCTGGATGGACTGCCACCAGTCGGGCAATTCAAGCAGCAGGGCAATGCCGCCGGTCGTCAGCAGCATGGACATCATTGCCGCGGTAAAGATGCTGGTTTTTAAGGGCCGTCCCTCTGTGAGTAAACGAACTTTCCA
Organism: Phycisphaerae bacterium; assembly: GCA_016782835.1. GTDB lineage: Bacteria > Planctomycetota > Phycisphaerae > Sedimentisphaerales > Anaerohalosphaeraceae > 4572-13. The sequence goes on from JADHXS010000027.1 coordinate 3,457, forward strand.
GTCTTTGCCCGGACGCAGGAATACCCATTGTGCCACCAGCAGCAGACCGACGACAAACGCCAGATCCAGGAGATAGCACAGTTCGCTTTTTCCGGCAAACTGAAAAAAGGCCAGCGGGGTTCCAATCAGGCCCCAAAAAGCCTCGTCGTCTCCACTTCTACCCAGCATGTTGTTAAAAAAAGGCAGAATCACCCAGACAAATCCCGCGACGGTGAAAATAATCCCAACACTCAAAATCCAGCGACGGAAACGATACGCAAAATCTTGTGCGGTAGTCATTGTACACTCCTTTGCCTTTTGCATTTGTGCTCTTTTTCTTAAAATGCCCTAAAATATTCAGCTATTGCTTTTCGTTATTTTAATTCTCTAATGTTTTTCCTTCGAGGATTTTCCAGGGCAGGCCGTATTTGTTGAGGGCTTCCATGAAGGGATCGGGGTCGAATTGTTCCATGTGCCAGACGCCGGGTTTTTTCCACTGCCCCGTGAGCATCATCTTGGCGCCGATCATGGCGGGCACGCCGGTGGTATAGGAGACGGCCTGTGCGCCGGTTTCCTTGTAGCATTCGGCATGGTCGCAGACGTTGTAAATCATCAGGTTTTTCTGCTGGCTGTTCTTGACGCCGTTGAAAATACAGCCGATACAGGTTTTGCCCTTGTAGTTGGTTCCCAGACTGCCCGGGTCCGGCAGGACGGCTTTCAAAAATTGCAGCGGCACGATTTTGCGGCCCTCGTACTCAACGGGCACGATGCTGGTCATGCCGACATTCTGCAGGACCTGCAAATGGGTAATATACGCCTGCCCAAAGGTCATCCAGAAACGAATGCGTTTGAGTCCCTTGATATGCTTAACCAGCGATTCCAGTTCCTCATGATACAGCAGGTATGACCGCCGGGGGCCGACCTCCGGGTAGTCCACATCCAGCGAGATACTCATCGGGTCGATCTCTTTCCATTGTCCGTTTTCCCAGTACTTTCCTTTCTGCGTAATTTCGCGGATATTGATCTCCGGGTTGAAGTTCGTCGCGAAGGGGTGGCCGTGCTCGCCGGCGTTGCAATCGACGATATCGACGGTGTAAATTTCATCGAAGAAATGCTTTTGCGCGTAGGCGCAAAACACATTTGTTACGCCGGGGTCGAAGCCGCTGCCCAGCAGGGCCATGATGCCTTTTTCCTTGAAGCGGTCCTGATAGGCCCATTGCCATTTGTACTCGAACTTGGCCTCGTCAATCGGCTCATAGTTGGCGGTGTCGAGATAATCGACGCCGGTTTCCAGACATGCGTCCATAATCGGCAAATCCTGAAAGGGGAGGGCGACATTCAGTACCAAATCCGGTTTGTGCTTCTTAATCAGCGCGACCATTTGCGGCACGTTGTCGGCATCCACCTGCTCGCTCGTGATGGGCCGGGATAGCGATGCTGCAATTGTATCACATTTAGACTTCGTCCGGCTGGCCAGCACGATCTCATCAAACACCTCCGATACCTGCGCACATTTATGAACAACCACATTACTAACCCCGCCCGCACCGATTATCAATACCTTTGCCATGATCTATTCCCTTATCAACGAAATTCCCTTTTTGATTCAACTGTTGAAAATTATAGCAGTTTTGGGATGAGAATCCAGCAAAACAGGGAATGATTGATGAAGACTGGAGCTGGAGGGAATCGAACCCTCATCCCCGCGATGCGACCGCGGTGTACTCCCATTATACGACAGCCCCGTCATGGGTGCGTCCATTGTATCTGGACAGCGGACATTTTCAATCAAAATTCCCATTTTTCATAGCAGGCGATTTCGTTTTGTTTCAGCCGTTTTTGGGATGCGCCTTTGTCGGCGGGGTAGCCCAGTGTCATCAGCTCGACGACCGTGATATCTGTTGGAATATTCAGAATCTGCCGAACCTGTTGCGGTTTAAATGACCCCACCCAGCAGGTGGCCAGTCCCAGCGAGACGGCCGCCAGCGCGATATGTTCCAGCGCAATGGATACATTGACTGACGCATACGGTTGAGCACACAAATTCATCCGCTTATTGGTACAACTGCATGCGGCCAGAACAACCGGAGCCTGCCCGACGAATGGCTGATTAGCGGCGGCGGATTGCAGAGCATTGCGTGTTTCAGGATTGGTAACGACCACAAACCGCCAGTCCTGACTATTTCGTGCCGACGGTGCCAGCCGGGCCGCTTCGAACAGGGTATTGAGTTTATCCGCCTCAACGGGCTTGTCTTGATATGCTCTGCATGAGTATCGCTGCTTGATCGCATCCATCAGGTCCATATTTAATCCTCCTTACGAAAAGAGTTAAGTTTTCACTGCGGAATCGAATCGGTCTATTCGGCAGGATAACCCCGGTAGCGTACTTTTTCAACGATTTAGACCATTCCGTCGGCAAAAAGGTTGACAGAGCCACCCCAACTCCGTATAGTACGCACCTTCCGGGCGCTTAGCTCAGTTGGCTAGAGCGCCTGCCTTACAAGCAGGATGTCGGGGGTTCAAGTCCCTCAGCGCCCATTCAAAAACATCGTTTTCAGCAGTGAAAGCGAGGTTTTTTATTTTTATCACAACTCCATTTTCCAGTTTTTACTTACTGCTGTACGCAAATGGCACACTTGTCATCTGATTTTTGAGTTGGAATTATGTGCGTAGAAAAACCGCTTGATTCTCGTCGATATCCTGTACATAAAAGTCCATAGTTGTGACTGACAACTTTAATTGATATCTTTTCTCTGGTCACTAATTTTGAGGATGCGAAAGATATTTCGCAACAGACGATTGAAACAATGTGGCAAAAATTTGATGATTTTGAAATCGGAACGGACTTTGCCTGTTGGGGCGTGAAAACAGCGCACCACAAAATACTGGGAGATCGCAGAAAAAAGAGTAATCAGAAAGTGTTCTTCAGTGATGGGATTTATCTTGTTGTCTGTTTCATCCCTGCGCTTGCGCTTTGGGCTTTTGTTTCAGGCGTGTTGCTTTGTACAGGCAGGGGGTTTAATTGTGTGTCAGTTGGTTTTGGTATTCCTTGGGCGTTTTTTTTGTAATTTTTTTGAAGATTCGGCAGAAATAGACGACATCGTTGTAGCCGCATCATTTGGCGATTTGGTAGAGGGGTAAATCGTAATTCTGGAGGAGGAATTTGGCCCGGTTGATTCGGACATAATTGACATAATCGCAGAATTTCATGTAGCCGTTTGTTTTGAAGAGTCGGGACAGGTGGTTGGGGGAAATATCATAGTGTTTTGCCACTGAGCTGCGTGATATTTCGCGCTGGAAACTTTCCTGGATATAAACACATATTTCCTGGAATAAGAGATTGGAACGTGACGAAACGGGTTTGTCGTATTCATCCAGCCGGTTGATATAACAGGCCAGCAATGCCGTTACTAAATGATTAAACGCGGCAAAGGTTTTTTTCATTTGGTGCAGTTCGAGGATTGAGTCGATGATCTTCTGTTCGGGTCCGGCGAGGGTATGCTGCAGCGCGATTTTTTGTGCTTTGACTTCGTTGTCAGATGTGACCAGGCTGATGCCGGAGTGTCTCTTGCCGAAGAGAAAGTGAATGGCTTTGGATGTTTTTCCCATGTCGGGTTTATCCCAGCAGTTTGGAGGGATAAAAACCGCATCATTGGGTTTGAGCCTCAGTGTTGTTACTTGTTGATTTTGTTCGAGTTGCGTTTCGTAGGTTCCTTCGGCCAGCAACGTCAATCGAGGGAAATGCACAGCAGGCGCTTTTATGAATGTATCCGGACGGTCGTCGCCCGTTGCATCTGTCAAGGCAAAAACATCTTCAAATTCCTCACCCAATCACTCAAAGCACACGACGCAAACATTATTCTCAAAAAGGGTGTGGTTGCCCCCAATTAGCCATGAACCCTCGCAAGAACAGGACTTGATTTCAGGCAAAATCAGACACTGTATCTATATCTATGAAAACTTGTCGTCGGCAGCCATCAGGTTCACCCGGCTCAGTTTAACGCCTTTTAATGCGGCGATATTGTTGGCCAGCTTTTCAATCTCCCTGACCTTTCCTTTCAGGATTATCACCTCCAGACAATTATGATGGTCCAGATGAACGTGGGTCGAGGCAATGACCTGCAGCAGGTGATGGTGCTGCAAGTTCAGCAATTTGTCTGACAGCTTGGTGGAATGATGGTCATATACCAAAAAGACGCCCGCCACCGCCGAAGACGAAGACTCGGCCAATTTATCTTTAGACAGACTTTCCCGAATCAAATCACGAATAGCTTCGGAACGATTTGTATACCCCTGCTTGCCGATCAGCCGGTCAAATTCGGCCAGCAGCTTTTTATCCAGTGAAACCCCGACACGTTCAATTTTATCCATTCTTGTTATTCTCTTAAATATAGGAATCGTTTCAATAACGAGTTTGAAACCCGAGTCTTTCGATATTATGCGATTTCTCCGGCTGATTGTAAAGTGATTTTTAGCGAGTGAATCGGTATGCATTCTCCTGTTTGGCGGCCGAAATTTAATTTTGAGAATTTTGATTTCCGGACTTGACGTAGTAACACGAATTATGTATTTTTATGTATCAGTAGCACGAATTTTAAAATTTTATGCACAGCAGGCAGGTTTTTATCGAAAGGATGGACATGAACGATGTAAGAATTTTTCTGGTTTTGGTATTTTTAGGTATGTTTACGGGAATCTTGGAAGCTGCCCCAGCCACGGGTGCAAATGGGATACTGGAGTCGGCGGGTATCGATTTTGCGTTTGGTCTGACGAATATTTATCAAATCAACGCAAAGGGCGGTATGAGTACCCATCGCCGTCAGGGCCGTTTTACCGGCCGGTACGACCTGGAAATAAATATGGATCTGCACAAACTGGCGGATATTGAGGGCGGCTCGATTTATATGCATTCCAGGGGAAGCTGGTCCCGGCAGGATATCGACGGCACGTCGATTAGGTCGGCATTTGGCGTCAATGGTGTTGCCGATGGACGACAGTCGTTTAATATCATCGAACTGTGGTACCAGCAGTCCTTCTTAGACGATACGCTGCAATTGCGAGTTGGTAAACTCGACATGACCGGCGGATTCGAATGCCGGGGCTGCCCGGTGTCGTTTGACGGCAACATGTATGCCAATGACGAATGCTGTCAGTTTCTCAATGCCGCGTTAGTGAACAATCCAACCATACCGTTTCCCGATTACGGACTGGGGGTTGTTGTTCACTGGAGTCCGGTAGAGAACTGGTATTTGTCCGTCGGCGCCGCCGATGCCCAGGCCGATAAGCGCGAAACCGGTTTTAACACAACCTTCCGTGATGAAGATTATTTTGTTTACATGGCTGAGACGGGCATTACACCCCGGTTAGATTCGACCAACGGTCCATTGCAGGGGGCTTATCGGCTGGGTATCTGGTATGACCCGCAGCCCAAGGCTAATTCCGATGAATCGAAAACATATCGGGACGATACCGGCCTGTATATCAGTTGCGATCAAATGCTGGCTAAGGAAAATAATAACCCTGATGATACACAGGGGATAGGCGCCTTTTTCCGTTATGGGTATGCGTCCAGCCTCACCAACGATATAACGAATTTTTGCAGTTTCGGATGCCAGTGTCAGGGGCTATTCTGTGGGCGAGATGATGATGTGTTGGGGTTGGGCTTTGCGCACGGTTCATTCAGTGATTCAGCGGATGATACTTATACGAATGATTATGAAAGTGTTGTGGAAATGTATTACAGCGCCCAGGTAACCCCATGGATGAATTTAAGTCCGTCAATTCAGTATGTCACCAATCCCGGCGGTGTTGACGGGGTTAGTGATGCGGTTGTGCTGGGCCTGCGGACGATGATGACGTTTTAAATAACAGGATATTAAACGAAAGAGATGTGAAGGCATTATTATGCACGTGGTAGATGCGTTAGTTTCACCGGCAGTCGGTGGGACGTTTTGGGCCGTTTCGGCGGGTTTGATTGGGTACAGTTGCAAAAAGGTAAAGTCTGAGATGAGCGACAGTATCGTCCCCTTGATGGGCGTTACGGGGGCGTTTGTGTTTGCGGCACAGATGATTAACTATACGATTCCCGGCACCGGTTCCAGCGGTCATCTGGGAGGCGGTATGATTTTAGCCATTTTATTGGGGCCGTGGGCGGGCTTTTTAGTGATGGCCTCCATATTAACCGTTCAGGCATTGTTTTTTGCCGACGGTGGTATTCTGGCACTGGGATGCAATATCTTCAACTTGGGCTTTTGGACATGTTTTGTGATGTATCCTTTGGTATATAAAAAAATTGTCGGCAGGGGACTGTCGCCATCAAAATTATTTTGGGCGGCGATGCTGTCAGTCATCGTCGGGCTTCAGTTAGGTGCCTTTGGTGTTGTTTTGCAGACCGTGCTGTCCGGAAAAGCGGAACTGCCGTTTACGGCATTTGTTCTGGCGATGCAACCGATTCATTTGGGAATCGGCATCATAGAGGGATTCATTACCGCCGGAGTTGTGGCGTTTGTCGCCAAAGCCCAGCCGCAGCTTCTGGATGTTTCGTTGCCACCCTCGGACAAGCCTGCCTTTTCGATTAAACTCGTTACGGTTTCCTTGTTGATTGCCGCTGTGATTATCGGCGGGGCGTTAAGCTGGTTTGCCTCAGCACATCCGGACGGGCTGGAATGGTCGATGTTCAAAACCTCCGGCAGTGAAGAACTGGACACACCGGATAATTCGGTGTATACTAATCTGTCGAAACTTCAGGAAAAAACGGCAATCCTGCCGGATTATGGGTTTAAGGAAAACGAGGTGTCCGGTGCGGAAAGCCAAACCGCTGAAAGCTGGCCTGCCGTCAGTGCGGGTACAACGATTTCCGGCCTGGTTGGCGGGTTACTGACACTGATACTGGCGTTTGGAATCGGAATTCTGCTGAAGTTGAGAAAAAAAACACAGGCTTCGGCAACCATATAAAAGAACAGCGGGTTTTAAATATGTTTTTTAGCATAGCACCTTCAAGCCGTAGGCTTGTGGGTGCTTTCATTTAGAATGGAAAAGGCAAATGTCAAAAACGGATTCTGTCATGACAAACTTGGGCTGTCTGGATACCCTGGCCCGTCAGGACAGCCCCATCCACCGGCTGGACCCTCGGACAAAGCTTCTGACTACCTTGGTCTTTATTGTCATGATTGTATCCTTCGATAAATATCAAATCTCGGCAATGCTTCCGTTTGCGGTATTTCCGGTCGTGCTGATTGTGTTAGGCAATCTGCCTGCCGGATATTTGATGAAACGGGTGTTATGGGTGGCGCCGTTTGCGATGTTGGTCGGCATTTTCAATCCGCTGCTTGACCGGCAGGCTTTGCTGCATATTGGAACGCTGGAAATTTCCGGCGGATGGGTATCGTTTGCTTCGATTTTGATACGGTTTTTTCTAACGGTGCTGGCGGCGTTTGTGCTGGTGGCGACAACCGGCTTTAACACAATCTGCCTGTCGCTGGAAAAAATCGGCGTTCCCAATGTGTTTGTCATGCAGCTTCTGTTTCTGTATCGCTATGCGTTTGTGCTGGCTGAAGAAAGTAGCCGCATGCTGCGTGCCTGGCAGTTGCGAGCCCCGTTACGAAAGGCGATGAGTATGAAAACCTTTTCGACAGTTCTGGGAAGTTTGTTTTTGCGAACGACCGGCCGGGCGCAGCGAATTTATCAGGCGATGTGCTGTCGGGGTTTTGAAGGACAGCTTCATCCGGCCCGTCGGTTTCACTGGAGAATGGCGGACACGGTTTTTCTGTTCGGTTTTTGCCTGCTTTTTGCAGTGTTTCGTTTTGCCAATCCTGCCGTTCTGTTAGGAAAATTCGTCATGGGAATTTTTTCATGAGCCATCATATTGTTCAGACCAGAGACCTGTATTTTACCTATCCGGATGGAACCGCCGGATTGGCGGGGGTGTCGTTTCTAATTACGCATGGCGAATCGGTTGCGCTGGTTGGTGCCAACGGGGCAGGCAAGTCCACGCTGTTAATGCATCTGAACGGCTGTTTATTACCGACGCAGGGGTCGGTGCAGGTGGGGGATTTGCCGGTGACGAAAAAAACCACCGCGGCGATTCGCCGTTCGGTCGGCATGGTGTTCCAGGACAGCGACGACCAGTTGTTTATGCCGACGGTGTTCGAGGATGTGGCATTCGGCCCGATGAATCTGGGTCTTAGTGACCAGGAAGTTGAGCCGGTCGTGACCGGGGCGCTTCAGCGCGTCGATGCGTTGCATTTAAAAGATCGCCCGCCGTATAAATTGTCGGTAGGTGAAAAACGCCGGGTGGCCATCGCGGCGGTACTGGCGATGAGTCCGGATATTTTGGTGATGGATGAACCGTCCTCCAGCTTGGATCCCAAAACCCGGCGGGAGTTGATAGCGTTATTACGGACGTTTGAACATACCAAGATTATCGCCACGCACGATCTGGATTTAGCAATCCAACTATGCCCGCGAACGATTGTCTTAAGCGAAGGGAAGGTACTGGCTGATGGCCCCACGGCAGACATTTTTGCTGATGATAACCTGTTGGCTCAGAGCCGTCTCGAAAAACCGCTTTCCATGCAAAACTGCCCGCGCTGCAGCCCCAATTCATCTCCAAATTAGCAACAGAACAAATCTTTGCGAAACTCTACATTTGTGTAATCTTTTGGCATTTTGGTGAATGGGTGTTGAGAATTTGGTTTGATTGGCTATAATTTCTGTGTGATTGAATCGTGGTTTTCGTTTGTCATGCCGGGCTTGACCCGGCATCCAGAGAGTATCGCACTGGACCCCGGATCAAGTCCGGGGTGACATGTTGAGGGACATTAGACATTTTACAGTTGAAAAATTATGCTGGTTATTATTGATTATGGTGTTGGGAATGTACGGAGCGTGACAAACGCGTTTCGTTATATCGGTTCGGATATTACCGTGAGCTGCGACCCGGCCGTTATTGCAAGGGCGGACGGGCTAATTTTGCCCGGCGTCGGTGCCAGCGGCTATGCCATGCAGAAGGTCGCTCCGATTGCCGATTGTTTAAAGGAGCAGGCCGCGGCGGGCAAACCGCTGCTGGGGATTTGTGTCGGCTTTCAGCTTTTGTTCAAGGAAAGCCATGAAATGGGTACGCATCAATGTCTTGGCCTTATCAAGGGGAAAGTTGTTCCTATACCGACGGACTTGGGCCTGACGATTCCGCATATGGGCTGGAATTATGTCAAATTCGCCGACAACATGCGTCTATTTGACGGTCTGGGTGATGGCCGGCACTTTGCATTTGCCAATTCCTTCTATGCACAAATGGATGATGCCGAAACAAAGGCCGCTATGACAGAATACGGTGTACAAATTACCGCCGCCGTCGAAAAAGGCAACATCTACGGCTGCCAGTTCCACCCCGAAAAAAGCGCTGCCGACGGATTGCAGGTATTGAAAAATTTCGTCAAAATTTGTGATGAGGAACAAAGCGGATGTTGACCAAACGAATCATCCCCTGCCTGGATGTCAAGGATAATCGGGTCGTTAAGGGCATCAATTTCCTGAACCTGCGGGATGCGGGCGATCCCGTCGAACTGGGGAAAAAATATAGCGATGAAGGCGCCGATGAACTGGTTTTTCTGGATATTACCGCGACCATCCGCTCGAAAAAGACGATTGTTGAACTGGTCGAAAAAGTCGCGGCCAATGTGTTTATCCCCTTTACGGTTGGCGGCGGGATTTCCAAAGCCGATGAAATCGGCCTGCTTTTGCGCAGCGGGGCGGATAAATGCTCCATCAACACCGCCGCGGTGAACAATCCGGATTTATTGCGAGAATCCGCTGAGCGTTTTGGCGCTCAATGCGTGGTGCTGGCCATTGACGCCCGCCGCACACCCGGCAAAGTCGGTAAATGGCATGTAACCGTTAAGGCGGGTTCAGAGCCGACGGATATCGATGCAATTGAATGGGCAATTAAGGCCGAAAAACTCGGCGCCGGTGAAATCCTGCTGACCAGCATGGATGCCGACGGAACGCAGACCGGCTACGATATCGAATTGACACGCGCTGTCGCCGAAGCCGTCAGCATCCCCGTTATCGCTTCCGGCGGGGCGGGAACACTTGAATCATTGACCGAAGTCCTCGACAAAGGCAAAGCCGATGCCGTTCTGGCAGCCTCGATTTTTCACTACGGTACCTATTCCATCAAAAAAACAAAAGAATTTTTGCAACAGCACGGTGTCCCCGTGCGTCCTGTATAAAGTCGAAAAAGATTTTTGTTCTGCAGGAATCGGGTGGCATCGCTTCTCGCGAAGCGAAAGCGATGGTTGACCCCAAAGGAGAGTAAAAAATGGATACATTGCCGCCGCGTCAGATCAGTGTTCTGGAACCGGTCGGAGCCGCAATCGAAAAGACCAAAGAAATCCTCTTCCAGCCATTTGACCTGGGAAAGTGGTTTATCCTCGGTTTTTGTGCATGGCTGGCCACGCTTGGCGATGGCGGAGGCGGAGGAGGGGGAAACTTCAATTTCGGGAATCGAACGGGCGGGTCGGGCCCTAATTTTCAGCATGAACTGCACAATCTCAAGGAAGGCATTTTAAATAACCTCCCTGTTATCATGACGGTCGGTATTGTGGTGGTTTTGATTGTGCTTGTCCTGACGTTCCTCTTTATGTGGCTTAAGAGCCGGGGTCAGTTCATGTTCTTACATGGCGTTGCGCAGAATGTGGGCGAAGTAGTCAATCCCTGGAGCCGATATGCCCGGCAGGCAAACAGTTTATTTCTTTTTAAGATTGTCCTGTGGCTGATTGGTTCTGTGGTGGCGCTGGTTTTCATTGTCCCCCTGATTTTTATTTTCATTTCTTTTATGGAAACCGATTTCAAAGTATTTGCCGTTGCAGCAATTATACCCGCGATTTTTCTTGTCATTGGTTTCATTTGTTTCTGTATTGCTTTGACCGTACTCAAAGTATTGACAAAGGATTTTGTTGTCCCGATTATGTATCTGCAAGACTGTACGGTTACCGAAGGGTGGAAACGCTTTTGGAGTCTGGCCCGTTACCATAAAGGGTCATTTGTCCTGTTTCTGTTGTGCTTGTTTGTGGTCAATATTGTACTTGGGATGATAGCTTTTGCGGTCGTACTGGCCGCGTGTTGTCTGTGCTGTGTGGGGATCATTTTTATGATTCCATATATCAGGACCGTTGCAATGCTTCCGCTTCTCGTCTGGCGACGAGCGTATTCGGCCTTATTTTTGGCACAGTTTGGCCCGGAGTTTGATGTTTTTCCGAAGGCAACCCCTGTTGTTGTGCCGAGTGCTTCAATACCGCCTGTCGGGCCGATAACACCAACCCCGCCGGATCAAAATTTTTAGATTTGTGTCTTGTAAGCATCGTGTTCTGTCGATAAAGTAGGCATCTTAGATTATATGCGACTGTTACGACGACACAAATCTATTCTGATTGTACTGGGAATTTACTGGCCGGCGATTTTCTGGCTGACACATATTCCCGTACCGGCGATTGCGCGGCAAAGCGGCATGAGCGACAAGACCATGCATGTACTCGCCTATTTTGTCCTGGCATTCCTGGTATGGTTCGCCATCAGTCCCTACGAAATGGTTCAATGGAGCAGAAAGAAGGTTTGGATTCTGTTGGCAGTCATTCTTTTTTATGCAGGGATCGATGAATTTCTGCAAGGGCGAGTGGGGCGTTCGGCGGACATAATGGATTTTGTCGCGGATTTGTTCGGCATGGTGTTATGCGCGGGGCTACTGTCGCTGTTGAACTTCTGGCCGGCATTATTAGTTGCTTCGGCAGTGTTTGTGTTCATTATTTCCAATATGTCTCACCTGCTGATGCTTTATCCGCACTATCACCTGGATACGGTTTTTCATTATACGGCATATACGGCTTTTGCCCTTATTTGGATTCAACACATGGAGCGATATACCAACCTTAAGGCAGCAAAGGCATCATGGCTATTCTATTCTTTGTTGGTCCCCATAACCCTCTTGATACTTATCAAAGGCGCCGCTCCTCTGTTTGACCGAACAATCAACTGGATCGAGGTCGCCACCGCCTTATTCGGAATTTCTTCAGCAATTTTGATTTCCCATCTGACGATTTATCTGTCTCGCAAATCGAAAAAAACAAGATAACTCCGGTTTTATTATTGTAGAATCTTATCAAGCGGCAATTTCACCTGAATCGTTTGACTTTTGAGCAGCAGGTGTGTAAAATGCCCCGCGATTGTGTTCGAAAAATAAGACGTATTTCAATACAGACAGGGAGTTAATATGAAGCGAATTGATTTATGGATGCTTTTGTTAGGGATGTTATGCTGTGTGTCCTGTGCATCGAAAGATAACGCGACAGAGGCCGTACAAAAGTCGGATTCGATGGTGAAGACAGAAACAACTCAAACAATGCCAAAAGAAACACCTGCCAAACCCGAACCGGTCGTAACAAAATCCCGGAAACCGCAAATGCCGTCGAAAAATCCGGTCGTAAAAATAGTAACAACCAAAGGCGAGATTGATATCGAATTGTATGCCGACAAGGCGCCCATTACAGTGGAGAATTTTCTGGGCTATGTCAATTCCGGCTTTTACAACGGCACGGTTTTTCATCGCGTGATACCGAATTTTATGATTCAGGGCGGCGGCATGACACCGGACATGCGGCCTAAAAAGACCAAAGCACCGATTAAAAATGAGGCTGCTAACGGTCTCAAAAATAAACGCGGTACGATTGCCATGGCGCGGACTCCTATGCCGGACAGTGCGACCAGCCAGTTTTTTATCAATCACAAAGATAATGTGTCGCTGGATTATCGCGATTCTTCGCCTCGCGGCATTGGTTATGCTGTTTTTGGCAAAGTCATCGAGGGGATGGAGGTCGTTGACGCGATTGCTGTGACGCCTACCAGGAAGCCCGGCGATGTGCCGATTGAAACGGTGGTTATTGAATCAATAGCGATGAAATAATTATTTGCTAAATCTGAGTCTAAGAAAACGGAGAAATAATGGCAAACACAAAAGTCCAAATGAAAACAACAATGGGCGACATGATAATCGAACTGGACACCGAAGCGGCTCCGGTTACAGTCAAAAATTTTCTCGAATACGTCGATAACGGTTTTTATGCGGGAACCGTCTTTCACCGGGTGATTCCCGGCTTTATGATTCAGGGCGGCGGCATGGATAAGGATTTGAATCCAAAATCCAACAATGACCCGATTGTCAATGAAGCGTCCAATGGCCTCAAAAACGAACGTGGTACACTCGCCATGGCCCGCACATCCGACCCGGACAGCGCCACCAGCCAGTTTTTCATCAATCACAAAGATAACGATTTTCTGAACTATTCCGGGCCGTCGCCCGACAAGATTGGCTATGCCGTTTTTGCCAGAGTGACCGAAGGAATGGATGTGGTCGATGCCATTGCCGCAGTCAAAACCACCCGCAAGGGCCACTATGACGACGTTCCCGCCGAACCGGTGGAGATTGTCTCCGTAAAAGTGCTGTAACGCCGGCATCCTGCCGGCAGTTTTTGTCATGCCGGGCTTGACCCGGCATCCAGTCGATGGGCGGCGTTATCCCGGTGCCACCGTCAGCAATTTAACGGCCGCCAGAATGCAGACAAGAATAAACGCTGTCCGTACAACATTTTTCGGCAGGGCGTGCATGAGATGTCCGCCGAGAAAGCCGCCGAGAATCGCGCCGGGAATTACGAAGGCTGCTATTTTCAGCGACTGTGAAATTTCAATTCCATGTTGGCCCAACGTGGTGTTTTTATAAATGGCTCCCAGCCACGCAATGCAGACAATGGTGACCGCTGAATTGCTCATGGCATTGCGTATGGGCAGTTTGAGTGTCACCTGCTGCAGGGGGGTGGCAACCGTCCCGGCGCCGATTCCCAACAGTCCTGCCGCAAGTCCCGTAACCGCTCCGCACAATGCGGAAAAAAACGACGCAATTTTCTTCGGCGGCATCGGTTTGCGGACCACCTCTATCTTCGGATGCACGCTCAGGTATAAACGGTAGCTGTTGTAAACTGCCACATACACCAGAAAAAGCCCGAAGATTCTGGCCAGCATATAACTGTTATGTCCGGAAAAAATTGAAGAATTACTCAGCATGACACCGCCCATAATCCCGAGCATCGCCGCCGGAACCAGCCACACAAGCACCTTTGGGACAAAGGCTTCGGCCTTTCGATGCGCGATCAGGGCCGAGGCGGAAACGAAGAAATTACAAATCATTGCTGCGGCTTGATAGAGATGCTGATTTTCACCGTAGACAACCGTTAGTGCCGGAATCATAATGATTGAACCGCCGATACCCAGCATTCCCCCCAATAGCCCCATGCACAAACCGATTATGAATAAAACGACGAAATCCACGGTTACCTTTCGCCGGGGTTGAACAATTCGGTAAACTTTTCTTCGATACGCGGACTTTCACACAGTGTTTGCCCGATGAGCACACCGCCGACACCGATGCGGATTAGCTTTTCGACGTCGTTGCGGGTTTTAATGCCGCTTTCGGCGATCAGTTCGCGTTTGTTATCGACCAGTTCCGCCAGCCGGGTCGTATTGTTAATATCCACTTGCATCGTGGTTAAGTCGCGGTTGTTAATCCCCAGTACGCTATAGTGTTTTTGCGGGAAGCCGACCAAACTGCGCATTTGCAAAAGCGAATCGGCGCTGTGCACCTCAATCAATGCCGTTAGCGTCAGTTCATTGGACAGAATCAACAAATCCATCAAGTCCGCCGGAGTCAGGGCTTCGGCAATCAGCAGAACAGCATCGGCCCCGGCTATTCGGGCTTCATAAATCTGGTAGGGGTCAATCATGAAATCTTTTCGCAGAACCGGCAATCTAACCGCTTCTTTAACAGCCGTCAGGTATTCCAGCTTGCCCTGGAAGTATTTTTCATCGGTCAAAACACTGATTGCGTCGGCGCCGCACCGTTCGTAAGTTTGCGCGATTAAAACCGGGTCAAAATCGGCCCGAATCAATCCCGCCGATGGGGAGGCCTTTTTGACCTCGGCAATCACGTTCAGTCCGCGCCGATTCTTCTTTGTAACGGCCTTATAGAAGTTCCGGCATTTTTTCAGCCCCTGCACTTTGTTCTTTAACAGCTCGACCGGCTGCTGTTCTTTTCGCTGCTCGACTTCAACCCGTTTGTCGGAAATAATTTTGTCTAAGATTGTGGCCAACGTAAATTCCTACTTTGAAAGCTGCACAAAAACCATGCGAAGCTGGGTCAGCGTGTCTTTCAGCATTTTGGATTCGTCATCGCTCAGGTTGCCCCTGCACTTTTCTTCGAGAATACCGAGCAAGTCAATATTGAATTTCGCCATCGCAAAGTCCGGCTGGCGCTCATCGGTTTCATCCATGCGGAAAACCCCCAGCGCATAAAACGCCTGAGAAGCCAGAATACTGACCAGTCCTGAAAAGTCCGCCGGCGGAAGCTGCGGTTTCTGTTCGTCTGTGGGCTTTATTTCTTCTTCGGCTTCCTGTTCTTTCAGTTTCTCCTTTTCTTTCTGGGTCTGAGTCTTCCAGTCTTCATCAATAATAATTTTCTTTTCTTCATCTGCCATTATTCACTCCCTATCTTAAACTGCGAACCAATTAATATCGTTTCATGCTTCGGCGGACATCTTTTTTCTGCTGCTGTTCCTGAAGTTTTTGCCGTTTGTCATATTGTTTTTTCCCGGTGGCCAGTGCCAGTTCCACTTTAACGATGCCTCGCGAGTTGAAATAAACCTTTGTCGGTACCAGCGTAAACCCGCGCTGCTCCAGTTTGGTTCGGATCTTCTTAATCTGGTTTTTATGCAGCAGCAGCTTACGATTGCGAAGCGGGTCATGATTGGTATAGCCGCCGCGCTCATAGGCGGCGATTTTGCAGCCGACCAGCCAGATTTCGTTACCGATGACCCGCGCGTAGCAGGCGTCCAGGTCGCAGTGCTTGTCGCGCAGGCTTTTGACCTCGGTACCCAGCAGGGCAATTCCCGCTTCGACCTTTTCCAGCAGTTCGAAGTTATGATACGCCTTTTTATTCTGGATACTCGGGTTTTTATCTGATTTTAGCGATTTATCTTTGGACATGCCGAATATCATAGCAGTCAGCCGCCAAATTTGCAAGTTTACAGTCAGGTGCTGAAAAAACAAAAACGGCGTCTGCCGGAGCCATTACCGACAATACGCCGCTCGAAAGCTGTTAAAACGGATTACTGGTTATTTAATGAAGCGGATACAACAGGGGTATTGGTAAGCTTGCCCTTTATTCGCTGCGATACTGGCCATTACGATAAATACAATATTAGTAATGGCTATGCCCAACGCTAATAAAATAAGTAACGGCGGGAAGCAAATGGTTGGGATAATAACCAATCCGTAGATGACGATTGAAATCTGAAAATTCAGTGCTTCTTTGCCCTGATTATCAACAAACGCCATTTCATCTTTTTTGATGAGCCATAGAATCAGCGGCCCAAGGATATTCCCGAAGGGGATACCGATAAAGCCTGCTAATGCCGACAAATGACAAAGCATGCCCCACATTTTGGCATCTTTGCTAAGTTCGCCGCTCGCGGCCGGCGGTGTTTCGGGTGCGGCTTGTGCTGCTTCCGGCTGAGGCTGTTCTTCCGGCGGTGGAGGTGAGGCGTTCATGTTTTCGTCCATATCTCGATCCTTCCCAAAAAAAAGTCTAAAAACACGTTTACTGCTCCAGTGTGCCTTTTTTACACCAAAAATAACTCTGTGTCAAGCAGCAAAAAAGCCCCGCTCCCTTGCCTGACAATATTTGGATAATACGGCCTGTTATCTACGCAAAAACGCCAAAACCGTATATATTTACCCCGGTTTTTTGCACGACGCACAAAATTGACCCATCAGCGTCATCGCGTCATTGAGCTTTTCCATACTGCCGTCCAGATTGGCATAAGCGTCGATGAGCTTGAGCAGTTCCGCATCGACCGGTTTTTCACCATACCGATGCCCGACATTCACGATGCCCGCATCCAGTCCGCATTCCATCGCCTTGGCGACATAGGCCCGGCAGATGCCGATACGCCGCCCCGGCAAATCCCGGCAACAGTTGCTGACGCCCAGCGACGTATGGCAATCTTTCATCTGCGGGTCATTCTTGATTTTTTTAATCGTCTCAAATGCCCGATAGGTGTACCCCGGCACATCCGGTTCCATCGGCATATCGATTGCAATCGGGAACACCGTCGAGTCAAAGAAAATTTCCTCCGGTTTAAAGCCGTACCGCATCGCCTTGACAAATAGTTCTTTGGCATAACCGAAAAGTTCATCGACCGAATGCGAACCCCCCGGACCGCTCGGTTTGTCTTCGCTGACCAGCAGCCCGATGAAGGCAAAGTCATATTCCTTTTTCAAAGGCATCATCTTATCAGCCGTATAGACTTTAATCGAATTCAGCAGTGGCGGTTTGACTGATTCGTCCGTATTGTACCATTCCTTCAGGCCCGCAATAAGAACATCATCATTACTGCTGTCCACACAGATTGGCACGCCCTTGCCCCACTTGCGAACTAGTTTGGTATATTCAACTATCATCTTCACGGCCTGCTGCGGGTCATTTTCGCCGAATGCGTCCAGATTCACTGCGATATAGGCAGCGTCTTCGTCGGCCTGCTCTTCGATCAAGGCGCGAATGTAATCCAGTGGTCCGCTGGGCTTCGTATAGGCATCGGCTCCGAGTCCGTGAAGTTCGGCCATGATTTTTCCGGTCTTGGGAATCGAAGCGTGAATCGATTCGCCGATACCGATTAAAGGTGTCATCATCGTATGGTCCCTTCCAAATAAATAATTCACAAGTGAACTGGTATGCTCCAGTGCCGGAATTCGCGGGCGATTGATGATTTTACGCAAATTTTCCAGACCAGCCGACTCTGCCGCGGCGGAAGTGTAGATTTTCTCACCGATGCAAAGGCGTTCCAGATTGTTGCCGCAATAACCATCAACCGTGGCATCGCCGCACGGCACATTATCCAGTCCTTTTTCACAGCCGCCGATCGTACAATAACCGAAGTTTTCAGGCAAGTAGCAATCACCGCATTCGGCACAGTCAAAGGCGCAATATTTAACCCCCTTTTCGATTGCGTTAAAGGCTTTATAGGTAAAACAGGTTTCCTTGTCGGCTCGCACCAGCTTTAAGATCCATTTAAAGCACCTAAAGCCCCGGTATTCCGGATCCAGTATCGCCCGGTGCATGAAATCAAAGAAACGCTCATTGAATCTCTTTTTCGGCGTCGAAAGCGACACTTGTTTGCCCGCATTGTCATACAAATAAAACGCTTTTTCGGCGGGCCAGCACAGATTGTCCTTAAAAGTTTCCCAGTTGTCACCCATTTCAGCCGCGCGGTTCAGGATTTTCAAAAAGATGTCATAATCATGCACGCCGCCGATATCCACACCCGCATACCCAAGCGATTTGTACATGGCAACCTGCTGGGCGGCACGTTCAATATGTTCATCGACGCTTTCGGATTTCAGTTTAGCCAGAAGTTCGTCGCTGACAAAGCACCCCGGCAGCTTGATGTCATGCATCAATCGCGGAGCCGGAGTCAGTGTGGTCAGCCAGTAAACATTCCCGATAACGGGTGTGTTGATTCTGTTGTCCTTCATGTACTGCATGAGTTCCTGCGATTTTTTCCAGTCCCAACCGACCTGTGTAATGAGAAATTCAGCTCCCGCGGCGATTTTCTTTTCCATTTTGTAATACTGCTGCATCAACGACGCTTCGGTATATTTGAAAGGGGACACCGCCGCACCTAAATAAAATCGCTTCAGGCGATCCCATTGACCCGGTTTGCCATTCAGAATTGCCTGATTATTGAGTTGTTTTGTCAGAGACAGCAATCCGATGCTTTCAACTTCAAAGACACCTTGTGCGGAAGTCGGTTTATCGCCCGTCAGAATCAGAACCGACTCGACACCACGCTGACGGTAGCCGACTAAACTGCTGATGAGGCTGTCTGTGTTGTTGTCTTTGCAGGTTAAATGCGGGATGTAATCCAACCCGTCCAGTAACAGCTTTTGTTTGATAACCGCCAGTGCATCCGTCGGGTCAATATTGGCTACGCCACCGGGATTTTGAGGGACAGTGATACCGACGAAATCGAACCCCTCCGGGATGGCATCTTTTTTTTCCTGATGAGCAGACAGAAATGTTTCAAAGGGCGTGAAATTATATCCGGGACTTCCGGTCAATTCTGACAGCACGGCAAATTGTTTGTTGTTCAGGGCGTCCTTTAACATCTTCGACTTCATGCTTTTTACTCCGAAAAAATCAAAATTTCAATAAAGTAGTTATCTCTTTGGCGAATTGTTCCGGCTATTATAGAGAAAGCGGAAGTGTTGAAATATAGAAAAATGAAGGATTTCTTTCAAAATATTGCTAATGTTGGTTGGATATTGGGCCTGATAATGTGTTTCCAGAGCAATTTGTGGATAACTTGTTAAAAACTTAGTCGATTCAAGCAAAATCTATCCAATTCTAATCTTCAATGGATTAATTTAATGCTATTTAAATCAGGGCTTTGTCGTTCGAGAAAATAAGAATCTGAGTTGTATTTCTTTAACTTTAATTACTTAAGATACTTATATCAACAACAAAGAAAACAGCGGATTGTTATACGAACCGGTTGGTATAAATTAGGAAAAAAGTTCAATGCATCTTTTATGCATCCGTAATAGGTTCTAATTTGTGAATTACTTGGTGAAAACTTCGTCGAAAAGGCAAGTCGTGTTTACTTCAAAAGCATATTTTTCAAGGTCTTACAGTTTTCCTGCGGGTTTTCGGAATCGCATACGGCGGAACTGACAGCAACGGTCTTTACACCGATATCAAGTAATGAGTCAATGTTTGTGTGGTCAATGCCGCCAATTGCAACATAAGACATTCCAGCCCCACTTAAGATCGGCAAGGCTTGTTTCAGATAATCTATTCCTGTAACCTGAAGATGGGGTTTTGTAGGGCTTGGAAAAGCCGGACCGATTGCGACATAATCGCATCCCGACTCAATGGCCTGCGATAGCTCTTGTTGTGAGTGTGTGCTCATGCCGATGATCAGCGGCATCCGTGCCAAACTGCGTGCTTTGTGTACGGGTATTTCGTCTTGTCCCAAATGAGCGCCATCCGCTCCCGACAGCACCGCAATATCAACCCGGTCATTGATAATGCTGACGACAGAGGCTTCTTTGCATAGAACTGTGAATGATTCGGCAAGGAACAGTAATTGTCGGTCTGTTAATTTTTTGGCTCTTAACTGCAGACAATCCGCTCCCCCGGCGATACACACTTTTGTCAAATTCAGGGTATCTTCGGGAGCCGTTTCGTTTGTTGCATTAATCAAGACATATAATCGTACTTTTGACCATTTTTTTTCTGTACAAGCTCTTAAGACGACTTCCTGTTCAAAGGCGTAGACTTCAAATCGCAATTGTTCCATGACCGCGGCCACGTGAACATCGATAGATTGTATCGATTCCGCTAATGCTCTCAGTGCTTCGCTGGCGCGTTTGGCCGCGGCGGTAAAACAGTCTTCGATGGATTGCCGGCAGAGTTGCCCTTCGACTTTCAGTTCTCTCCCGACATCACCGGCAACGTCCCGACTGAAAATCAGTTTTACAGAGTCCAGATTGCCGATTGTCTCGCACAAACGATGGCGAAGTTCCTTAGCTTTTCCCGCCAAGGCCGAATGATTCAACCCAAACCGGCAGTACTCCTCCATTACCCGGAAGGCCTCTCTGGCCCGGTTGAAATTGGCATCAATAATGCGGTATAAAACATCGTTATTCATCGTGATGATTATACGAAATTAACAGAAAAAGACACGATATTTTTGTTGGCTCATTTGGGTGTTGGCATTATGGAAGTAGCAATTAGGTGGAGAAAAATTTTCAGACGCCTTTATTAAATTATAGTTAATCCACCAGCTCTGCTGGTGAGAATTGAATTATAGTTAATCCACCAGCTCTGCTGGTGAGAATTGAAAAGGCTCCGCCGTGACGAGCGTTTTTATTGCTTTTGACTACTTTCTGCGGTAGGATGTCGAAAAACGAGTTTTTCAGCACCTACCGCTGAAAGTAAG
>JADHXS010000126.1 GCA_016782835.1 Phycisphaerae bacterium
TGGAATTTTTGTGTTTGAATCGATTCTTCGCCTTCGGCTCAGAATGACAAAGAAATGGATTCGGCGACTGCGCGGGAATGACATGGGGGAATTGGACGGAAGGGGTGATTCAACCCCGCCGGGGTTGTGTGAGGGTAGGATTCAATACGCACGGGTTTCGGCCTTCGGCCTACACCCGCGGCTATTGTTATTAAAATCCCTACGGGATTTATGGAATCCATTCGACTGCGCTCAGGACAAGTGGTGGGGGACGGTTCCCCAGGGCGTTGCCCTGGGCTATGGTATATTGCACCTTTGGTGCGGGGAACAAAGCCTTCATGTTGCGTGCTTTGCAGACTTTGCACCCACAAGCTTCGCTTGGAGGTGCCACCCATCGGGGGAGTAAACGATGGCATTTTTTGCGGGACAAATGGGCTAATAAGGGGTATAGTGAGCTTTTAGTTTTTAGTTCATAGTTCTTAGTTTTGAGTTTCAGGAGAAAAATGCAGTTATCGAATTTTTCTAAGACGGGTATTGTTGCGACGCTTGGGCCGGCGTCGGAATCGGCGGAGACCATTCGGGCGTTTATCGAGCATCGGGTGTGTACGTTTCGGCTGAACTTCTCGCACGGTACGTTTGACGAGCATCAAGCCATGTTAGACCGCATCAATCAAGTTCGCGGCGAATTTCTGCATTCGGTGGCGGTGATGGGGGACCTTTGCGGGCCGAAAATCCGCACTGGTCTGGTTGCGCCGTGCACGGTACTTGTCGACGAGCAGGAACTGGATATTACCGTCGGCGAGACGGTCGGCAACGCAACCGGCATTACGACGGCGTACGCGGATTTTGTTACGGATGTGCAGCCGGGGCAGCGGATTTTGATCGATGACGGCCGGCTTGTTTTAGGCGTGCTGGCAAAAACCAACCGTGCGGTTCGCTGCAAGGTTCTGGTCGGCGGGGGGCTGTCCAGTCATAAAGGGATAAACCTGCCGGATACACAGCTTTCAACACCCGCGATCACGCCCAAAGACTGGCAGTGTGTGGACTGGGCGATTGAGCACGAACTGGATTACCTGGCATTGAGTTTTGTTCAGCACGCCGACGAAATTCGCACGCTTAAGGAGTACCTTAAAGAGAAAGACTCTGCGATACAAGCCGTTGCCAAGATTGAAAAACCCTTAGCGGTCGAAAACATCGAGGCGATTATTCATGCGTCCGATGCTATTCTGATTGCACGGGGGGATATGGGGGTGGAGATGGATTTGGCGCAGGTACCACTGGTGCAGAAAAAGATTACCTCACTGTGCCGCCGGTTCGGCAAACCGGCGATTGTCGCCACGCAGGTCTTGCAGTCGATGATTGACAATCCGTCACCGACCCGCGCCGAAGCGTCGGATATTTGTAATGCGGTGATGGATTTTGCCGACGCCATCATGCTTTCCGGCGAAACGGCGGTCGGCAAGTATCCGCTGGAGGCGGTTACGTCGCTGGCCCATATCAGCCGGACGACCGAAGTTTTTTTGGATGCGTCCGATGCACCCCGACCAAAGGTCGATACCGTTCCTGAGATGGCTTCCAAGGAGTCCGTCGCCCGGTCGGTGGCCCAAATGCTGGATGAAATTAAGGCCGCACTGGTGGTTGCTTCTGCAGAAACCGGCAATATGACGCGTCTGTTGAGTAAGGCCCGTATCGATGTGCCGATTTTGTCGTTGTGCGGGGATGAATTATTGGCCCGCCGGCTTAGCCTGTGTTACGGTACATTAAGCGTTCATCACCCCCGCGCCGGCACCTATGCCGAATGGGTTGAATCCGTTGAACACATTGTTTTGGAAAATCGCTGGGCGTCGAGCGGGCAAAAACTGCTGCTGTTGCCGCCGCTTGAGTTATTATCAGCAAAAACCGACAGCGCCCTGATTCTGCATACGATCAAGGATTGATATCCGTCAGCCAGTAGTCCGCCAGCATAATCAAATCCTGCAAATCGACGATGCCGTCCGGGTTTCCCGCCGGTGCAATATCGGCGGTTGTGTTGTTGGTTTGCCACGCCGCACTCATTGCCGAAAAGTCGATCATATTGACCTTACCGTCCCGCGGCTCCGGTGCAATGTCGGCGAGAATGGATTGAATCCGTTCAAATTCCAGCCGCGGATCGTCCTGCAGCATAAACCCGCCGCCCCGAAGCATCAGGTTATACTCTGTAAACAGGTTCATCCCGATAATGCCGTCCAGTTTGCCGCCTTCCGGGCTGGAGATATCCAGGAGGACGACGGGGACGTTTGTAAACTCAAGCCACTGACCCATGGCCGGGATGTTGAGCGAGTCCACAAAAAAGCCCGGTGCCATAATGGAGTCCCCGGTGACGCCTTCGATCTCAACTTCGAAATCCTTATTGTCAGGGTTCAATTTCAACCGGGCGGCAATGCGTGTACCGATGACCGTTACCTGGGCGCCGGTGTCCAGCATAAACCGGTTTTTGTCCTGCGCTGTTTGGCTACCCTCGGTCAGGTCAAGGCCATGAATAAAGAAAAGACTCTGCGAGGAGGTGCCAATGATAATTGAGGGAGTTAAAGGGGAATAATCCAATTCTATGTTGGGGAAATTAGCGAGAAAATCTTCTAAGTCAAAACCATAGGTGATATACTGTACGCTAATGCTTCCCAGCGGCTTCAGTTCCAGGGGGATATAATTGTCGTAGCCCGGTGCGGATGTATCCTTTTCGTAGAAAGTGATCCTGGGGGCGGTATAATCGGTGCCGTTATGCGTAGCGGTTACCGGGTGTTCCACGTCCAGACGCGTATCGTAAAAGACACTCATGGGCGTGCCGATGGCGGTGGCCAGGTCGGGACCAGCGCCGGGATTTTGACCGATGAGGGTGGCGACATTATATTCGCCGAGCATCCCGGTTGTTGTCGGCAGTACCATTTCAGTTTCGCCCGGTGCGTTGGGTTCCAGGGCATCCAGGCCGGTCACAAAGAGGGCGTACGGCCACGTTACATGGGCCTCAACCGAGCCGGTTACGCCGGAGACTTCCACATAGTTATCCTCTGTCAGATACGTTGAATTATACAGGCCCGCCTGTACGGCGTTTTGGTAGCCAATCACATGGGTACTGGCACCGGTGTCAAACAGGCCGATCATGTAATCGGTTCGTTTGTCATGTCCGAAGGGGGGATTGTTGACGTAGGATGAGGCAAAGGCATCGAAAATGCCGGTGGTTTCGGCATCGATGCTTTCATTCGTCGGCGTGATGACGATCCACGGCACAAAGCCGTTAACCGGCGGTGAATTGATCACATTGGAAACGACGCCTGGGGTACTTTCAATGGCGGCGGCTTCTATAGGGGCCGGGGAGGATTCGCTGGGTTGTGTTTGTTTTGGAAAATATCGAATATCCTTAATTTTACTTCCGGCGGGGCCTTGCCAGTCCACTTTTTCGGCATGGACGGATGCGGAAAATCCGATAAGAACAATGATTGCACTGAAGTGTATTAAAAAGAGTTTTTTTGATGTCACGGCACAACCTGCCTTTCTGAATAATGATAAAAAATAAATCCATTATATTGTCGGTGTTTTTATACCCCCAATTCAGACTCAAGTTCAAAATACTGTATCATCCTTGATTATAGTCGAAATGACAGGGTCAATGCAAGATGAAGGCGGCACGAATCGGAAAAAAGTCCGATAAAGACCTCTTTTTGGTGTAAGAATGTCTCTTGATGGAACCGGGTATGAGTTGTTGCTTTTCTGGAAATTCAATATTCGGCTCAAAAAACCGATATTTGCGGGGATTTTCATTAATTGACCGATTGACCCTGCCGATATGTGAGATGGAAAAATAATTTTTGAAATATGCAGGAGATTCGTATGGGTATTCAAAATTGGTCCGATGATGTGATTTTGGTAAATCTTGCCAAAGAGCCGGATATGGGCGAGGAGTTACAGACGGTGATCGGCATGGTAACTGAAAATGATAGCCTGGATGTTGTCGTGGATTTTGCGGATGTGGATATCCTCACATCGTCCTGCATCGCCAAACTGCTCAAACTTCGAAAGGTTTTATGCGACAACACACAAAAGCTGATTTTCTGTTCGATTCAGCCCAAAACCAGGTCTGTTTTTTCCGTGACGGGACTGGACAGCGTTTTTCATTTTGTGGATGACCAGTTTGTGGCACTGGCTTCCCTTCAGTTAGTCAACTAATTGCGTCCGCAAGATAAACTTGCGGCCGAACTAAAACTTGACAAACCGGCTCTGGGTTGTATAATGACATTCCTGTTTAAATGAATCGCAAGCATATTTCGAACCTCGCTTTGAAAGCGGCGTTCGCAATCTGCTTGTACAACGACAATCAGGAGAAGTCAATGGACGCAGATCGTGTGCAGCAGATGCAGACATTGTTGAATTATCAATTCAAAAATACCCTCTATCTGGCCGAAGCGTTAACTCATTCTTCGTTAGCGGATGACCGTCTCGAAAGCAACGAACGCATGGAGTTTCTTGGTGATTCCGTGCTTTCGCTGGTGATTTGCAAGACGCTTTTTGAACGGTTTCCGGAATATCTCGAGGGCGATTTAACGAAAATTAAAAGCCGTCTTGTTTCGCGTAAAACCTGTGCAGAGATTGCCAATGAGATGGGATTGCCGGATTATGTGCGTGTTGGAAAAGGCATGAGCCAGACGCGGGCCATGTCCGGTTCGATTGCGGCTGCCAGCCTGGAGGCGATTATCGCGGCCATTTATCTGGATGGCGGCATGAAGGCCGCCGAACAGTTTATTTTGGAAAAGTTTCAGCCGCTGATCGATGAGACGGATGCCGAGCAGCACCAGGAAAACTTTAAATCATTGCTTCAGCAGTATTGCCAGAAGGAGCATAACCTTACGCCAATCTATCAGTTGCTGGACGAAAAAGGGCCGGATCATAACAAATGTTTTGAGATGGCCGTGGTCATCAATCATAAACGTTATCCGAGTGCCTGGGGAGTGACAAAAAAAGAGGCCGAGCAAAAAGCCGCTCACCTTGTACTTGTTGAGTTGGACATCATTTCCTCCGACGAACCGGAAGAAGTTTAATGAATCATCAGGGAACTATTAACCAGGAATGATTAGCTGGTAATCAGCCAGGTAATCAAGTTCAGGACAATCACGGCGGCAATCATAAAACCGCTGACCGTTGCAAACAAAATCAGAGATTCCGTCACAAAGCGTTTCCAGAGAAGAACCCGCATCTTGGTTGCTTTATAGATAAGCGTAATGGCTCCGAGCAGCGGGAACATCCACAGCATGGATGCCGGGTCCGTTCCGATCGATATGGGCGCGGTAAATGTGGCGAGCATCAAAGAAAAGTCATGCATGTTCGGTTTCCTCCTCGGCGCCGATCATTTCACCGCGACCGCAATAAGCCATATACACGGCACTGAAGATGCACAACAGATTCAGCAAACCCGCCACGCCGGTGTAAAGCTGGCCGATGTCGCAGGGATGTCCGAAACTGGTGTACTCCTGCTGATTTCCATCAGCGTCAAGATAACCGACCGTCACTTTTTGAGAGAGAATACCGACCGCCGGAGAGTAAAGGACCTGCGCCATAAACCACGGTTTGGAGGTCTCGTGGTTGACAATCCCGATTGAGCCAACATAAAGTCCGGTCAGAAACAATGCCGTGATCGTTATGAAGATGATAATCGCACGTTTACGCTCACGAAGCAGAAAATGACCGGCACCCGGAATGACCCAGGCGGCTAAGCCGACAATAATCAGCCATAATCCCTGATCTGCACTTGAACGTTTAGACACGATGACGTCCTCGTTACTTCACTTATTCTTCTACGATATCTTCAATGGGAATTTCTTCAACCACCGCCCGTTGTTTGATTTCTTCAGGCTCATAGTCCATTCGTTTGAGAATGTTTTCCGGGCTGAAATGAACCAGCGGCAGGCTCGACATGTCCTGCATACTCAACTGCATCGCAGTGCTCGCTTTATT
>JADHXS010000127.1 GCA_016782835.1 Phycisphaerae bacterium
CCACACGGGCCTTGAATTCAGATGTAAATCGTCGTCTTTTCTGTGTCATTGTTTTCAGTTCCTTTCTGGGCTTCTCGCTCCAGTATACCCGAAAACAATTCCACCTTAAACACCTGTCCAGTTTTTGGGGACACGCTCAGTCTATGATGGCACAAACTGGACATCTTTGAATTACCCCGGAGCAATAGATACTAAAGCTATGGGTGTTAGTGGAGAAATAATTGTGGGTACTTATTGCATCACCGATATTTTTGATAGACATGGCTTTATCTACGATGGTATAAACTGGGGTACATTAGACTTTCCGGGGGCAATAAATACACAAATTTTAGGTATTGATGGGAATACAATTGTTGGATATTACGAAGCCGACAATGGTTATGATTATGGTTTTGTATATGAAGTTCCCGAACCCGCCACATTTCTACTCGTTGGCATCGGTGCTGTGATGATAAGGCGGAAGAAGTAACACCTATAACTTTTCACCCTCACTCAATCAAAGCTTCTACACCTATCCACCCCCATAAAACTCATTAGATTATTTATCAAATATCATGAGTTTGGCGTTTTCACCTTGATTTTCCAGAAGGTAATATAATGAGTTGCCTATGTAATGTGATGAGTTTTGACCTATATTGGGGCGTACCGCTGTCTAATGGCTATGGGGAAAATAGGGACAGCCACCTATTTCCTCTTCTTTCCCAACTCCCACATTTTCAAAAACCAAAATTCCAACACAATTCATAATTAAAAATTAAACTCTGTCGTCCGGAATGGAAAAACAAAAGCTCACCGCGGCACAGCCGTTTCCGTAACTCAAAACTAAGAACTAAAAACTCAACACTATTTTCCCAGCCCTGTTTCGCGTGAATCCCAAGATGCCTAACCTTTAGCCCTCTAATATGAACCCCAATTATACGCTTTTGTTTCAAATAGGCAATTGAAAATCGGAAATAGACAATTTCTTCAAAATCCCCGTATTTACCACGTCCTTTCCCCCGTGCCTGCCAGGCACTTTAACTCATTGAAACATTTGGATTTAGAATTTGTTTGGAATTTAGAACATGGTATTTGGAATTTTTTTTGGTAATACCAAAAAAAGTTTGACATTCATCTAACTTATGGTATAATACACAAAATTGAAATATTCATTGAAAATTAAGTGAAGAAGCTGGCAAAAGCGCCGAGCGGCAGCGACACGATAAACGAATTCCTGAGTTCTGTATTCTTGTATTCCTGTATTCTTAAAGCCGAAGGGGGCCTTGCCCCGAAGGCTTTTTTTGACAAACGAACCCAATTTCCAAATTCCCAAAATCGCCATAAGCCATTTCTCCACAACTGGTTACTGCTAACTGCTGACGGTTCACTGCCAAAAAAACGAACCCAAACGAACCCAATTCCGCCCCTTCTCATGCTTCTGCACTTCCCTGACGAATAAATACTTGTCGGCGGTCCCGTTGTGTGCTATAAGGGGCGGTTTTAGGGAACCCGAGTTATTCAGGAGAAAGAATTTATGTTATCGGCTATTGAACAAATGGACAGTGTCGTTTTTGACTTGATTCAGCAGGAACAAACCCGTCAAGCCAACTCGATTCGTATGATTCCGTCGGAAAACTATGTCTCCAAAGCGGTCATGCAGGCAACGGGCAGTTGTCTGACAAACAAATATGCCGAAGGCTATCCCGGCAAGCGGTATTATGAAGGCCAGCAGATCACTGACCAGATCGAAAACCTGGCACGCGACCGCGCGAAAAAGCTATTCAGCGCCGAAGCGGCCAATGTCCAGCCGCATTCCGGTTCGCCGGCAAACCTGGCAACGTATCTGGCTTTAATCGAGCCAGGTTCGACAATTATGGGTTTAGCGCTGCCGCATGGCGGACATCTAACCCACGGCTGGAAAGTCAGCTACACAGGCCAGTTTTTCAACTCCGTACAGTACGAACTGAACCCGGCGACAGGCCGGCTCGATTATGACAAAATCGCCGATTTAGCAAAACAGCATAAGCCGAAGATTTTGATCTCCGGCTCGAGCGCATATCCGAGGGCGATTGATTTTTCGAAATTTGACGAGATCGCTAAGAGCGTCGGCGCCTATCACGTCAGCGACATGGCCCACATCGCGGGCTTAGTTGCGGGCAAGGTACACATGAGCCCGATTCCGTATGCCGATGTGGTTACAACCACCACACACAAAACGCTTCGCGGCCCTCGCGGCGGAATGATTCTGTGCAAAGAAGAATACATTAAGGCGATTAACAAGTCGGTCTTTCCGGGAATGCAGGGCGGACCGCACATGCACACAATATCCGCATTAGCCGTCGCACTGGGTGAGGCACTATCTCCGAACTTCGCCGATTACGCAGCGCAAATTGTTGCCAATGCAAAGCGGCTGGCGGAAAAACTGATGGAGTACGGATTTGACCTGGTTTCCGGCGGAACCGACAACCATTTGATTCTGATGGACCTGCGAAATAAGGGACTTACCGGTAAGCCTTTGGCAAAAGCACTGGACCGAGCACATATCGTGATGAATTATAACTCCGTCCCGGGCGATACCGCCGGACCGTTCAATCCCAGCGGGCTTCGCATGGGAACCCCGGCGATTACGACACGCGGCATGAAAGAGGAACAAATGGAATTAATCGCCAGATGGATCAACACCGTCTGTGATAACCTGGAAAACGAAGACGTTATTAACAAATGCGGCAAGGAAGTACAGGAATTATGCGCCCAATTCCCCCTGCCGGACAGCTTTGTCCAGCCGCAGTAAGAGACCTTCCGAAAGATATTAACAAATCCAAAGGCGGGCAATACCCGCCTTTTTTCACACTGGCAATAAAAAAGTGAGTTTACCGAAGATGGTTGCATCGCGAAATTACCCGACAGAATTACCGGCATTTGCAGAGGCGGCGGCAAGTTCGTTCATTTGAAAACGAATACTTTTTAACATCTTGCGAAAGTGAAATCCATAGATTGAAAAACGGACGACTAACGGCAGCCTTCGCGGTTTTTTGAGTGACCAGAGTATCAACTTCCAATAGTGAAACTTTCCCTTCTCAATCACACCGATTCGCCACGTTGCCCTGAAAAATGCCTTGATGCTGGAATACCGCACTTTGGGCATGATGGCATCCGCGAAATTGTAGTTCTCAAGAAATGTTTTAATGCGTTTGCAATAATATTTCTGTGAGTAGATGGTATTGAGTACCTTCTGATACCCGCCCAGAAGTTCGTGTATATCCATCCGAGGAATAAAATTCATGGTACAGTCCATGTTGTCTCCGGTTGGCGGTTCTGTCAATCGGTTTTCGCTCATCAACTTCTTGTAGAGGTTGGTTCCCCGCGGAGCGTTGAGCAGCCCCACCATTGCAGTAACCACGCCGCTGTCCTGAATCAGGTTTATCATTCTGTCAAACACACCCGGCTTGTCACCGTCAAACCCAACAATAAAGCCGGCCTGCACCTGCAACCCGAACTGCTGAATCTTTTTGATTGCGGCAACAAGGTCGCGTCCGGTGTTTTGTGTTTTATGGCATTCGGTCAGACTTGTTTCGTCCGGCGATTCGACGCCGATAAAGACGCAATCAAAACCCGCTCGAACCATCAATGTCATCAGTTCGTCATCATCGGCAAGATTCATGGAAGCCTGGGTATTAAAGCAGAAGGGGTTGTTTTTCTGCTCCATCCACTGAATCATCGCCGGGAGCAATTCTTTTTTCAGGACATTCTTTTCCCCGATGAAATTGTCATCCACAAAAAACAATTCTCCCCGCCAGCCGGCTGCGTAAAGGCTGTCCAGTTCCGCGATAATCTGCTCTTTTGTTTTTGTGCGCAGGACATGTCCAAAGAGCCGTGTGACATCGCAAAAATCACAATTAAACGGACAGCCCCGGGAATATTGAATACCCATGAGGCCGTATTTTTTCATGTTAATCAGATCCCACTGCGGGATGGGCGTCTCTTTCAGGTCGGGTCTTTCGCGTGTCGTATAATAGGGTTCGGGACAACCTTTTTGCAAATCTTTCAAAAAAGTGGGCAGCGTGATTTCCGCTTCTTTCAGCACGAGGTGGTCAATAGTCAAATAGGCTTCCGGGAACGCGGTAAACAGCGGGCCTCCGGCAGCAATTTTGACGTTCAGTTTCTTACACCGCTCAATAATATGATCGACGGACTTTTTCTGGATGACCATGCCTGTCAGAAAGACCATGTCCGCCCACTTCAAATGCCGGTCCCGCAGGCGGGTGACGTTCATGTCGATAAGTTTTTTCTCAAACGACTCCGGCAGCATTGCCGCAACCGTCAGCAGACCCAGCGGCGGCAGCAGCGCTTTTTTCGAAACAAAATTCAATGCGTGTTTCAGACTCCAGAACGTATTGGGAACTTCCGGATTAATCAGCAAGATTTTCACTTTATTCCTTTGCATGAGGAGCCACAACACAGTGACCCTTTAAATCTCATTTCACCACATAAATCGCTATTTGCAGACATGTCTGTACGGCTTGTTTTTTTCTTCGGAGAGGATTTGTTCCTGATGGATGCGACAGTATGTTTGGTGGTTATAGATACTCAGTAAGCGACGGCAGTTCGGATACTTACACCTTCTGCCTTCGGCGGATGTTTTCAGTATTTTTGTCATGGGCACTCCTTTCGCGTGGATTTGCCGCACCGGTGTGACGGACGGGCACTTCCGAAGCGTCGGGGCCGGATTTTCTACCGGCAGTATATCACAGATTTGCCCGAACCCACCAAACATTCCCCCGGCGGCGAGAAGATTTCGACTTTTTTTACTATTTGCGGGAACCTGCGGGCAGAAGAAAAACCGACTTTTCACGCATTAAAACGGCTTTTTTACAATATCCAACCCGTTCTGAACAGCCGGAAAATTAATTTTATTTTTATCGTGCATTCCATACGCTTTTGACCGATAATAGATAACAGTACAAGAAGCATATTTTTCATCTCTCAAAAATATCCTTCCCATGTTAATTTAATCGAGAGATACAGTTAAATGGCCTAAAAAGGCCAAGGAGTAGTACAGTGAGCACAGGTACAGTAAAATGGTTCAATGCAAGCAAGGGATTTGGTTTCATCACTCCGGATGACGGGTCGGCCGATTTGTTCGTCCACCATTCGGAAATCAAGACGGGGGGATATGCGACCCTCGATGAAAACCAAAAAGTCACTTTTGAAGTCGGACAAGGCAAAAAAGGCCCGTGTGCAAACAACGTGGTTCCCGCCTAACCATACAACATGCTTGGAATCGGAAAGGCTCTGCTTCGGCAGGGCCTTTTTTTGTGTCTTCCTCCTTAGATATCAGCATTGCACTGCGTTTTCGCGGGGACATGCTCATCGCTTCGTTTCTGTGGTTCGGCGTTATACAAATAAAGCCCTCGGCAGCGGATTTAGTTAAGCTGGACAAATACAGAGGAAACCGTATAATATTAAACCTATGATGGATCAGAGACTGAAAATCGCGGCGATTGGACTGAATGAACAGACCGAGCAGCTACTGGATATCGCATGGGAAAGCGACTTTTACGAAATTGTCGCCGTCGCGGATGAACGTGCCGAACGTACTGAGGTGTTTGCCCGTAAATACGAATGTCAGACCTTTACAGACTACCGTCAGCTCATCATTCAGACTGAAACCGACTTTTTGCTGTTCGGCTCACCGGTTCATTTATGCGCCGAATTCATTCGGCTGGGAATCCAGCAAAAACGTCATATTCTCAAACTGTGTCCCCCCGCATTGGATTTTGAACAGCTTGCCGAATTCTATCGGTCAGCCCAAAAGGAAGAAGTGCTGTTTTTGGTCATGCAAAACAGCCGGTTCAGTCTGCCGTTTAACCATTTTCTTAAATATGTGACCCATCCGGAAACGGAACAGGCATGGCACCTGATTTCAGCGGTATGTCATG
>JADHXS010000128.1 GCA_016782835.1 Phycisphaerae bacterium
TGTCATGTAAACGGCGATGCGTTTTTTCCAGTTCGGCCATTTTCTCACTTGATAACGAATAATCGTTCATGTAGTATTTATCGGACACAAGACAGTACGAATTGAAAAAACAGGATTTTTCAATCGGGAGCAGTATATTATGATACGTACCAGTGGCGTTTTCTGCGTGAAAAAATAAACAGCGATTTTTTCAAAACAAAAATTCGGCTTCGATGGTACGCGGACATCGATACGGAAGAGGCCGGCGAAAGCGTTTTTTTAGAGGTTAAACGGAAAGCCGGGGCATGCCGAAAAAAGGAGCGTTTTGATACATCTTTCTCCGGTTCCCGGTTGAGTCAGATTCCCTTAGAACATCCGGATTTGCTGGAAGTGCGTTCTTATTTATGTGATTGTGGAGTCGTAACCGCTGAACCTGTATGGCCGGTGTTTGTCATTTCTTACCGGCGCAGACGTTATATCGAACCGGTTACTCAGTCGCGTTTATGTCTTGACTATGATATTTGTGTTCCTCAAGTGAATCCGATATTTATGCGGTCTGCAAGGCGTATCTGTCTTCGCCATGCGGTTTTTGAAATGAAAGGGAATTTACGTGAATTGCCGGTCAGTTTACATCCTTTGATTTCTTTAGGATGCCGAAAAGAGGCATTTTCAAAATACAGTGTATGCTATCAACATATAACGGGCGTTTCTTTGTGAAAGGTGTCAGGCAGAACAAGACACAAGAATATAAAACATTTTTGATTGGAGAGTTCAATGATTGCATCAGCGGAAAATAGTCAGAATATCTGGGATTTAGTCAGCGGGCTTCAGATTGCAAAGATGGATGAAATCGGAATCGTCCCGTTTCTTCTTCTTTTAGCGGTTTCTTTGTTGTGTTCGTTTTTTATTTCCTTTTTGTATGTCACATTCTACAACACTCGAGCAACGGGCAGTAATGTGCATCGCAGTTTCCCGCTTCTTGGCGTGTCGATTACGGCGATTTTTATCTGTATTCAATTTTCTCTGCCGTTGTCATTGGGATTGCTGGGGGCGTTATCGATTGTGCGTTTTCGAACGCCTATTAAGGAGCCGGAGGAAATTGGTTTTATTATGCTGGTGGTCGCCTCCTCGCTTTGCTGTGCCACCTTTAACCTGGTTTTTCTCGGTCTGTTCCTTGTTGCGGTGGTTTTGGGTCTTCTCGTAATGCATTTTACCCGAGGCAAATTTCACGACAGCAAAAAAGGGGGGATGCTGACGATTTCTCTGCCTATTGAAAAGTTTCATTCCTCCCGGTCCAAACTGGTTAAGTTTCTGAATGATCATATTAAACGGGGAAGGATTGATAGTATTACAGAAAATCATGACGAGGCTGTCCTGTCTTATCACTTTCACCGGCTTGGGGACGAAACGCTAATCGAGTTGCGGGGACAATTACGTAATCTGGCCAAAGAGGCCAAATTAAACGTTTATTATAATCGTTCGAGTGAAGTTTAAAATCTGCTTAATAATGCGACGCTTTGGTTTATCTATATTTGCTTTGATTCTGATTGTGGGTGTATGCTGTTTTTTAGAACAACAACCGCTTAATCAGTCTCTGAAGCGTTACCTTCGCTACCCGGACCTGAATACGGGGATGCTTAGCCGGGGGGTTCTGGGACGACAGCTTAAAGAACAAGGGTTGGTTTACGCGGTTCCGAATGAAGGTGACCGTTTTGGCAGTTTGCCCATCCATGAGGATGAAGACGGGTTGACGTTGTTTCAGAAGAAACGGCAGTCCGGTTCTTATGTCTTCCGTGCGAATCCGGGCGGCATGGCCACATTTCCCAGCAGTCAAGTTCTGGATGTTTCATCTTTCGTAACCGGATGGCCTGTTGTTTCAATTGTGGTTAATGAGGACGATTTATACAGTCCGGAAAGGGGCATCGTCACAAACTTTAACGGCCGAGGCAGACAGTGGGAACGTTTTGCCTACATTTCTTATTATGATGAGAGTGGGCACCTTCAGTTTGCAACAGGTGCGGGTCTTCGACTCCACGGCGGTCGAAGCCGACGACCCCCAACACCGGAGGAACTTAACGCCGGAAAGATGCTGGAGGAAAACGCACGTCAAAAAAAGAACAGTTTTCGATTGTATTTCCGGGATGACTACGGAATCGATCGAATTTCTCCGGGCGTTATCTTTGCGTCCGATACGGCTCCCATAAAAACGCTGGTGGTTCGTTATGAAAAACAGAAGTCATGGCCGTTTCGGTGTTGTATGGCGATGGATATCGTAAGGCAAATAGGCGGTGTCGTTTCTGAAGCGAAACCCGCATTGTTTTTTCTTAACGGTCGATTGATGGGGGCGTATTTTATCTGTGAGCATGTCAGCAAGCGTCAATGGCAGCAGCGTCTTGGTAATGATACATTTGCCTTTTATCGTTACAAAGGCCAATCTGATCCGGAGTCAAGCAGAGCTTATCAGATGATGGCATCGCGTGTCATGAATATGAAACAAAAATTGACCATGGAAGAGGTGGCTCGAAATGTCGACATAGAAAATCTCACCGGTTATCTTTTTTCATCTGTTTTTAGCGGTACTTCCGATGCGCTTCAGGGGGCGGTTGTTTATGATTACGACTCGCCGGGGAGTCGATGGTTCTGGATTAACTGGGATCTGGACGGGAGCAGTTATCATAGTTCGCCTACGGAACGACAAACGTGGGAGACAGCACTTTATCGAAAATATAATGGTCGTATTCCGGCATTATTGTTTACGCGGCTGCTTAATGAATCTACAGAGTACCGAAAATATTTGATTCAATTTGTGATGGGCCGCCTGAATCACCGCGTCAATTCGTCCTTTCTTCGGGAGCGGGGACAGTATTATGACGGGTTAGCAAAAGCCTATGGTCTGAATGAAAGCCAGTTTTTTTGTAATCAGGCTTTTGCGGACTTGCGTGCAGATTATGTTTGTGCCGAGATGCGTCGAAATTTGCCGTTTGATCCGGGACCAACTTTTACCTGTTGTGTGAAGGGGCCGGAGGGAACCCGATATGTTATTGACGGCTATCAGGAATTGGCTGGATACACCGGAAAATATTTTGTTAATTGGCCGGTTACGATTTGCCCGATTGATCAAGATGACAGGGCAATTTCAGGGTGGAGGGTTAACGGGAAACCTTATTACCAGGAAACCCTTTCTCTGTCAGTGCATGAAGATTTGCTCATCGAACCGATTTTCGCAGAATAATATTTTTCAGAATTATTTTCCAATTCCGTGATCTGTCTTTCTAACTACTTTCTTGCCAAATTGTTACATATCGATTACAACACCACCAAGAGGAATCCCTGTTTTAAGGAAGCGGCAGTTTGAATCGGTATTTTTTGCATAAATCTCAGCGTATCGTTTCCAGCGACGATTTTCGCCGGATACTTGGCTATAAGTGTTTTGTCTGCAAGGGGATAATGCGTCTTTATGCCGCACCCAACCAGACCGGGCAGCCGCGTTTTGGTGTTTCTGTGGGCAGCGCTTGTGGTGATGCGGTCCAAAGAAACCGACTCAAACGGCTGGGGCGAGAGGTTTTCAGGCTTCATCAGCACGAAATCCCGGCAGGATACGACTATATCTTAATTTTTACGCAGAAAGTGCCGAAAACAAATACGAAGGGTGATTTATCGAATGTGAACGATGAAGCTCGGAGTCTGCAATATCAAGATATTGAGAATCGCCTTCTCGGCATGATTGAGATATTGCGGCAAAAAGGCAGGCTGCAAGAGTCCGAGCACGTTTAGTATTGTTTTGGAGTCTGTGAATTTGAAACGCAATGCGGACAAGAATCCCGACAAGGAGAGAAAAAAATTGCTGTCAATTGGTCGTGCGGCTCACAAAGCAGGCGTTTCCAAGCAGAGCCTGCAATATTACCTGATGGTGGGACTTTTGGAACCGACAGAGGTAACAGCATCAGGGCGCAGACTGTTTAATGAATCGGCGATTGAACGTGTCCGGCTGGTTCGAAAACTGAATCAGAGCGGTTACCCGCTCAGGGCGATTCGCGAATTATTTATGGAACGGGCAAAAACAAATAAGGAGTCAGGGAAATGACGGATTATCAAACAAAACAAAGACAACACAATCTGATTGTCGGTGGTTTTGTGATTATTGCTTTTTTTGCATTTGTTTATCTGTTATTGAAGTTTCGTGATTTGCCGCTGTTTGTCAGTAAATTCCAGTCATTTGAAATCCTGGTCAATTTCCCTGAGGCTCCCGGTATCCAGAAAGATACGCCGGTCAATTATTGCGGTGTTCAGATTGGTCGTGTCCGGCATGTGGCCGATCCGCAGGTTACAACGGCCGATGGAGAGCGAAAAATGCACAAGGTTGGTGTAACTATCTCCATCAATGATGATTTTAAGGATATTCCGGATGATGTGGAAATTGTCATTATGAAACGCGGACTGGGGAGCAGTTATATTGAACTTCGCGACACAGGTCATGGAGAACCTGAAGGCTTTTTAGGTAATGAAATGGTGCGGGAAGGCAGTATCGCTATGGCTAGCGAGTTTTTCCCGCCGGACGTCCAGAAGAAACTGGAAAATCTGGTTGATTCGATTGCGGCCCTGGCGAACAATATGAATGAAATTATCGGGGATTCGAATAATCAGACAAATGTCAAAAAAGTACTGGAAAACGTAGCATCGGCAACCGCACAGGCTCGTGAAATGTTTGCTTCGGTTCAGAAATTTTCCGATACCGGCACCGAAAAGGTGGACATCCTGTCAGAGAAGGTCGGAGGGGTTGCCGAACAGTTGGAAGGGGCGTTGTCGGAAATGCGCCAATTGATGGCGAAAATCGACGCGGGCGAAGGAACGGCCGGAAAAATGGTCAATGACGGGCGATTGTATGAAAATCTGATCGAAAGCAGCCATGAATTGGAATTGATGCTGGAACAACTCAAACAATGGGCTGCCGATGCCCGTGAAAAAGGCATCCGCATTAAGTGGTGAGAAAAGCCGTTAGGGCACAAAACACAATTTATTTGGGTTCGATTGGGTTCGTTTTAATTACAGACCTCAGCTTTCAGATTTCAGTAACCAGTTTTTTAACAATCACTTAGGGCGATTTTGTAAATTCGGAAATTGGGTTCGTTTGTCATTTTTTTAGTTATCAGAATTCAGAAGTCAGATGTCAGAATGTGGATTTTCCCTCGGCGATGCTCGGGACAGGCTCTCCGGATGGCTATTTCAATTCTGGATCCCGGCTCGTAGGCCGGGATGACATTGGTTTGGCCCTTCGGCTTTGCTCAGGTCAGGCCGGGCGATGGGGGTGGGTCGTGAGCTCATATCAAATTGTCAAATACCATGCTATTCGATTTCGGGTATTATACCATAAGTTAGATAAATGTCAAACATTTTTTAATATTTTTTTGACACAGATTGACACATGATTTTCACAGTTTTTTAGACAAAATTGACAAAATTTAATTTTACCATGAAGTTCTCGAAGGGCGCGAACATAAAAAACCGCCTGTGGCAAGGAGAACGCCGAACCACAGGCGACAGAATAGCTAAGGAATAATACTCTATAGCTTTCTTCTTTTGCGTACCCATAATCCGCCGAAACCCAGCAGCGCCAGCGTTGCCGGTTCGGGGACGAGGATGAAGTCAAAGTTGTCGAGCAGATTGCATTCAACGCCGGTATCGTTTACCAGTTGAATATCAAATGAATCCCCGTTACCCCATATTCCCGTGAGAATGTTCGATGCATTC
>JADHXS010000129.1 GCA_016782835.1 Phycisphaerae bacterium
TCATTGTGTCCGTGAGCGGACTGGCCGGATACGGCAGAAGCAATGAGATTATTACCCGCCGGATTTCAGACCGCTTGATTCTTGTTGGTGATATGGTTTCAGGCATTAGCCCCGGCGTGCCGTTGACGGCCCCGCGCGTGGGCATCGCCGCCTATCATCAGGCCAATGCGGTTGCCGAAGTGTTAATCAATGAATTGCATACGAAGCTGGCAGGGACTCCAAAATGAGCGAGATATTAAAAATCAATGGGCAGGAAAAGACATTCGAAGAAGGTCTCCCCGCAACGTTGTCCGAATTACTGGAGAACCTGAAAATTGATGCCGCCACCGTCGTCGCCGAGATTGACGGGCAGATTGTCGAACGAAAAGACTTCGCGCAGACGAATCTGACCGCTGGCCAGTCCATTGAACTGATTCGATTTGTCGGTGGTGGATAACGAATTATCTGAGCAGGCATTGTAAACGGTGTCGTTTATTGTTTCAGCCCGAAGGGCCGTCAGTGACTTAGCCGGGCGGCGTAAGCCCCCGGAAAAGTGGTTTGTTTTTCTTTTTTAAGACCCGAAGGGGCGAAAGAATGAAACGAATTTGTTG
This sequence comes from Phycisphaerae bacterium, assembly GCA_016782835.1. GTDB lineage: Bacteria > Planctomycetota > Phycisphaerae > Sedimentisphaerales > Anaerohalosphaeraceae > 4572-13. The sequence continues at coordinate 591 of JADHXS010000129.1, forward strand.
TTAACGTACATTTAGGTAATCATGGCGGCATTAAAAATAGCGAACAGCGAATTCACATCCAGGCTGTTTGTCGGAACAGGCAAATTTGCCTCCAACGACATCATGGCCCGCGCCATCGAAGCGGCCGGGACACAGATGGTCACCATCGCGCTCCGGCGGGTTGATATCGAAAACGATAACGACAACATGCTGGCCGCTATTGACCGCAAGAAGTGCCAATTGCTCCCGAATACATCTGGCGCAAGAGATGCCGACGAGGCCGTCCGTCTGTCCCGTTTGGCACGTGCCGCCAGCGGCATCAACTGGGTCAAGCTCGAAGTCACACCCGACCCGTATTACCTTCTGCCCGATGGCAGCGAAACACTCAAGGCCGCCGAAGTCCTGGTCAAGGACGGTTTCATTGTCCTGCCGTATATCCATGCCGACCCCATCCTTGCCAAAAAGCTCCAGGACGTCGGCTGCGCAACCGTCATGCCGCTGGCCAGTCCTATCGGTTCCAATCAGGGCATCAAGACCAAAGCCTCCATCGAAATTATTATCGAGCAGGCAACCGTACCGGTGGTCGTGGACGCGGGCTTAGGTGCTCCCTCCCATGCCGCCGAAGCGATGGAAATGGGTGCCGACGCCGTGCTGGTCAATACCGCCATTGCCACCGCGACCGACCCCGTCCAAATGGCACGGGCTTTCAAATTGGCCGTCGAAGCTGGACGCATTGCGTACGAAACCGGTCTGCCACCCAAACACACAGCCGCCAGCGCCTCCAGCCCCTTGACGGGTTTTCTAAGAAATGAATAACAAGGCCCGAAGGGCCGTAAGTCAATTAGCCGGATGCGTGAGCATCCGGAAAGAGAGGTTTGTTTCCCAATTAAGCCCCGAAGGGGCGAAAGTATGGAAACAATAAGATTGCAATGATGAACGAATCCGAACTAAAACAAATTCTTGCCCAAAAGCATCTCGACCAAAACCGGGACTGCTGGGATGACCGCTTGCAGGCAGTGACTCCCCAACAGGTCCAACAGGAACTATCCAAACCAGCGGGGCGATTCAGTTCGGACCGCTTGCTCACACTCGTTTCCCCTGCGGCCGAAAATTTTCTCGAACTCATGGCCCAACAGGCCCATCAGTTGACGATACGCCGTTTTGGACGAACCATCCAGCTCTATGCACCGCTTTATGTGTCGAATGTCTGCATCAATAGCTGTCAATATTGTGGCTACAATGCACAGACCGAGCTGAAACGAACCCGCTTGACCATTCAGCAGGCCATGGCCGATGCCGACGTGATTGCCGCAGAGGGATTCCGCCATATTCTGCTCGTCAGCGGCGAAGACAGGCCGTTTGTCACCGTTGGCTATCTCAGTGAATTGGCGAAAAAACTGCGCGAAAAATTTTCCTCGATCTCCATAGAGATTTATCCGCTTAGTCGAGCCGAATATGCACAGGTTTTTGCCGCCGGCATTGACGGCGTGGCCCTGTATCAGGAAACGTATGACCGGGATGTTTATGCACAGTATCACGTCGCCGGCCCCAAACGCGATTATGACAACCGGCTGGATACGCCGGACCGATTCGCCGCAGGCGGCATGAGAACGCTGGGGCTGGGATTCCTGCTGGGATTGGCCGACTGGCGTATCGAAACACTCGCATTGGTCGAACACGCCGCATACCTGGTGAAGAAATACTGGCGGGCAAAGATTGATTTCTCATTTCCCCGCATTCGCCCCGCAACCAATGTACAGAGCCAATGGCCGCATCTGGTCTCCGATAAAAACATGGTACAGATGATGCTGGCGCTTCGATTGTGTTTTGCTGATGCCGGGATTGTGTTGTCCACGCGGGAAAGTGCCGACTTTCGCGACCACATGATGAACATCTGCGTCACCCGCCTCAGTGCCGGCTCCAAAACTAATCCCGGCGGATACAGCAGCGACAAGACGGCTGCCGAACAATTCACCATCGACGACGACCGCACCCCCGCTGCAATCGCCCGTGTCATCCAATCCCACGGCCACGAACCCGTCTGGAAAGACTGGGACGCCGCATTCTCTTATTAAATTTTCAGGGAAATGCCTTTGAGAATGTAGAAGACAGTAGATAGAAGCCAGGAGAAGGACTGCCTTTGGCAGGCTGTTTAAATAGATTCCTCCACGATGCTCGGAATGGCAGGGGAAATTGGCTTCGTTTATTTTTATAGCAGACCTGAGACTTGCGGCCTCAGGCTTGAGGCTTGCGGGAAGTTTATAAGTACAGGAATGTAGGAATATAAGCATACAAGGACACAAGAATGCAGGAATGCAAAAAATCCCGTCTATCTTGTCTAAAAGATTTCGTGACAATATGTGTTAATTGGCGGCTAAAAGGTAAAATCGCCGAGGTCGCCGAAGATACCGAGAAATAAAAGATGTTTTTAAATCAGCATCTTCAGTGTCATCGGTGGTTAATAAGAAAATGAGTGTGTATTCGCGGTTAAAAACTCGGTGGCCCTCTGTGTCCTCTGTGACAAAAAAATTTTACTTAATCAATCGTTTCTTCAGTCGGCCAATCGCCAGTAAACTCATCACCAGCGTAAACACCACAATATACCCCGCATCCCACAACAGGTTTACCGAAAGCGTTTCATCACAGATACACCGCAAAATACGAACCGAGTGCGTCAGCGGAACCATCTCGGCAATCGGCTGGATTGCTTTCGGCAGATTGTCAACCGGAAACACCACCCCTGAAAAAAAGAACATCGGCGAAATCAGCCCCGTCATGAAAAAGTTAAAATGAGTGATCGTTTTGACAAACGACGTAATCAGCAGGGCCAGCGACGCGAACATAAGGGCATTGATAAAACCGATAAACGGGGCCGCCAGTGCATTCGGCAAGGGAATACTCAGCCCGGCCCCAGGAAAAAGCGACACAATCGACAGTGTTGCCAGCACCGCAAAGGCAAAGAAAAAACCCTTCGACCCGGCCCACAGGATCTCCCCGATAATCAGGTCATTGGCTGTAATCGGCGCCGCCAGCATCCCGTCATAAACCTTATGGAATTCCAGCCGAATAAACGTGCCGAAGGTGCATTCAAAAAACGCGGTCCACATCGACGAAGTCACCAGCAGTCCAATCGCCAAAAACTCAATATAAGGCTGCCCGTTAATCGGTTCGATATAATTGCCCAGTCCCAGCCCGATACCGGCCAGGAAAATCAGCGGCTCAAAAAACGGCGGAAACGCATTGCTGAAAATATTCTGCGAGTAAACGCGCATGTGCCGGTACCAGACACTAAACAGTCGTTTATAAAGAGCCGGATAGCGCTGTGATTTATTGTCGGTCATTGAGCATTCGTCCCGTGGCTTTCAAAAACACATCTTCAAGAGTGGACTGACGCAGATAGTACTGACCGGTCAAGATGTTATCCGCCACCGTTTTTAAACTGTCAATTTCATTGGAATAAAAGCGGACAGTCTGTCCCGCCGAATCCTTTCGAATATCCGAAGGTAAAGGCCGTTTCAGGAATTCTTCCGAAGCATCAGCATCGGTTAGTTCCAGGACATAGCTTTCAATATGTTCTTTCAGCAGTTCTTTGGGACCGCCCTGCATGATATTCTGTCCCTTGTGCATAATCATCAGCCTGTCACATAACTGAAACGCTTCTTCCATATAATGCGTTGTCAGCAGCAGGGTGGTGCCCTGGTTTTTCAACTGACGAAGCTTATCCCATATGAGATGTCGCACCTGCGGGTCCAGTCCCGTCGTCGGTTCGTCCAGAATGAGCAGTTTGGGCTGATTGAGCAGCGCCCGTGCGATGACCAGCCGGCGTTTCATGCCGCCGGAAAGTTCGCGAATCAACGAGGTTCGTTTTTCGGCCAACTCGAGAAATTCCAGCAGCGCCTCAATACGTTGAATAGCCTCTGGTGCAGGGACGTCATAAAACCGGGCAAACAGTTTCAGATTCTGGATGACATTCAATTCTTCATCGAGGTTATCTTCCTGCGGAACCACCCCACACAGATATTTGATGGACAGTTCGTTGCCGGCCGGGTCATACCCGAAAATATCCATCATGCCGTCTGCGTTAACGGTTCGCCTGCAGCGGCCGTAAATCATTTTCATCAGGGTGGTTTTGCCTGCGCCGTTCGGGCCTAAAAAACCAAAGCAACTGTTGCTGAAGACATCAAAAGACAGATTCTCCACCGCCTTTAAAGAACCAAAATGTTTGCTGATATTTCGAACCCGGATGACTGGTTGTGTTGACAATTTGATAAACGGTCTCCGCTCACGGCCTAACTTAACTTGGTTGAAGCGTCGCGAATCAATCCCTGCAGAATACTATCCGGAACGTCTGATAATTCCGGCTCCGACCGCTCAGCACGACCCATCGCGGAAAAAATTCGCAAGGCTGTTTTTTTATGCTTTCTTAAGTCATGCAACTTTGTTTCCGCCGTCATTAAATCCCCGTCCGCCATTTCTCGCAAATAGATGATGCATCGCTTCGTCACTTCTTTTTCCTGGACGGCCTTTGCGGCGCCTTTTTCCTCAATACTCTCGTCAACAACGCTGTTTTCCTTCAAAATGCGTTGTGTCAGCGAATGTGTTTCCTTCATGAGGTCATCGATATGACTCAATTCACTCTCCTCGACCGGGGCAAGTTTTAATTCCGGCTCATCGTCCGACTTTGGCCGGGGAATATAGCAGCGATGCTGGCAATACGGACAGCTTCCCCATTTTCCGCCGGCAGTATCCGGCGCCTTCACTTTTTTCTTGCAGCATTCACAGTTAAAACTGATCGACATGGCTCGTTCCCTCGATTTAACCTTGGGTTTCAGCTTTGTATTCCGCACAAATATCGGTTGATATTCCGCCGCGAGGCGTAAAGGTCGAAGTGACCCGCATCCAGCGGGGTTTACATGCACTCGATAAATCATCCAGGATGTCATTGGTCAGCATTTCGTAAAAAATGCCCTGGTTCCGATAACATTGCAGATAATACTTCAGGCTTTTCAGTTCAATACAAAATTTATCCGGTATATATTCAACAAGAATGGTCCCAAAATCCGGCTGGCCCGTTTTCGGACAAACACTCGTAAATTCCGGACAGCGAATGGTAATCGTGTAATCCCGTTGAGAATGGGGGTTATCAAAT
>JADHXS010000130.1 GCA_016782835.1 Phycisphaerae bacterium
AAAAACAGTTCCGGAATTAATTGCCGTACTAATATTGAGCGGACTCTAATTCCTGCTCATCATCCGAAGCGATACAGTCGTTGTCAACCGAAAGAATTTTGACCGCTAACCCCTGCAATCCTTTTGCAGAGGCTTTTTCCTGATAGACAACATCCTGCCCGCTTTTCAAACATCGAAATCCCTCACCTTCAATGTTCGTGTAATGCACAAAAACATCCACACCATTCTCGTTCACGACAAACCCGAATCCCTTCTTCGGGTCGAACCACTTAACTGTACCTCTTGCCATAATACCTCCCTTATCGAAACTCACAGGCAATAGTAAGCTTCAATGTCCCTTTAACGTCAGGAATCCATCCTTTCACTGCCGGTTTTGCCTTCAAGCACGACACCGAATAATTCGTGCTGCCGACAGCTACGTTATACAGTACTATTCTTTTTTATTTTTTTCCAATTCCGCCATCGCCGCTTTTCGACTCAGCTTGAATCGCCCTTGTTCATCAATTAAAACAAGTTTAACAGCGATGGTATCACCGACTTTGCAAACATCTTCGACGTTCTTGATATAATCGTTACTTAATTCACTGATATGGCACAGGCCTTCAATGCCCGGCGAAATTTCAACAAACGCCCCGAATTCCTTAACGGAAACAACCTTGGCAGTCGGATAAATGCGTCCGACCTGCGGAGGCGTCGTCATCGATTCAATAATATCCCGGGCTTCCAAATGACCGTTGCCGCCGACACAACTGATGCAAACCGTGCCGTCCTCTTCGATTTCAATCAGCGAACCGGTCTGTTCCTGAATACTCCGAATCATCTTCCCCGAAGGCCCGATGACCTTGCCGATGTATTCCGGGTCAATCTTGATTGAAACAATCTTAGGCGCATGTTCGCTCAATTGTGCGCGAGGCTTTTCAATCGTTTGCCGCATAATCTTCATGATTTTCAGGCGTGCCTGACGGGCGCGTTCCAAGGCCGCCACCATGATGTCATGCGGCAGCCCTTCGGCCTTGATATCGAGTTGAATCGCCGTAATGCCTTTTTCCGAACCGGCCACCTTGAAATCCATTTCCCCAAAATGGTCTTCATCGCCGATGATATCCGTCAGCAGTTCATAACGACCCGGCTCGGAAATCAGCCCGACCGAAATACCGGCCACGATATTTTTGACCGGAACGCCCGCATCCATCATCGCCAACATGCCGCCGCAGACGGACGCCATGGAACTGGAACCGTTGGATTCGGTAATATCCGAAACAATTTTAATCGTGTAAGGAAACCCTTCGGCTTCGGGTTTGATTTGGTCCAATGCCTTTTCCGCCAGCGCCCCGTGACCAATCTCACGACGTCCGGGACCACGAATCATACGTGCTTCGCCAACCGAATACGGCGGGAAGTTATAATGCAGCATAAAGTCCTGGCCCTTTTCGTCCACCAGGCCATCGACAATCTGCTCATCCCGGCCGGTTCCGAGCGTACAGGAAACCATCGCCTGCGTTTCGCCGCGGGTAAATAAAGCCGAACCATGCGAACGCGGCAAAATCCCGACCTGGCAATCAATTGCGCGGATATCTTCAAAACCCCGACCATCCGGGCGCTTGCCTTCCAGCAGAAGTTTCTTAACCACCTTCTTCTGGATGATTTCGAACATACGTTTCAGTTGTGTGGAAGAACATAGGATCGTTTCATGCTCAAGTTCAACGCCCGCATCGTCACCCTCGTCGCTATCCGAAGCGGTTTTTGTTGCGCTATGGGAAACACTTGCGGTGTACTTGGCAACCGCCTGTTCAATAATCTGTTCGATCGCGGCATTGCGGTCGGCCTTCACAACAACCTGATAAGCCGCATAGAAGGCGTCAAATGTTTCTTTTTCAAGTTGTTCGAGTAAACCGGCGTCCAACTCGCTCAGCGGAATTTCCTTTTCCTGTGGGCCGCACTTAGCGGTCAGCTCATCGACCATGTCGCAAATCTGCCCGATGACACCATGCGCCTCTTGAATCGCCGCGGCGGTGATGTCTTCGGAAACTTCCTTCGCATCCACCTCAATCATATTAATGGCATCCCGGCGTCCGCCGAGAATCAGATTAAAGTCGCTCTTTTCACGTTCCGTATAGGTCGGGAACATGATATTTTTTCCGTTCACACGGCTCAGACGACACGCGCCCAAGGGGCCGAGGAACGGAATCTTGCTGATGGACAGCGCTGCACTGGCCGCAATCATCGCCAGCACATCCGGGTCATAATCTTTATCCGCACTGATGACTGATGCCATGATCTGCACTTCGTTGAAGTAGCCATCCGGAAACAGCGGGCGGATGGGACGGTCGATTGTGCGAGCCGTTAAAATTTCCTTAGTAGAAGGTCGCCCTTCCCGTTTCATAAAGCCGCCGGGGAATTTACCCGCGGCACTGTATTTCTCGCGGTAATCCACACTCAACGGAAAATAATCAATATCTTCCGACCGGGGCGGCGCCGTCACAGCCGTAACAAGCACCATTGTTTCACCCATTTGTGCGACGACAGCCCCATGAGCCTGTCGAGCGATACGACCTGTTTCAAGACTAATTAACTTGCCGGCAATTTCTTTTTCTATTCTTTGTATATTAAACATGTCCACTTTCTTTCCCGTTTAAAGGCCTCTGTGTGCCTGCCCTGAAATCACGGAGAATAATTCGGCGCTATTGGGCAGTGTTGTAATGTCCCGAAAAATAAGCTACTTCCTCAAGCCGAGTCGGGAAATAATTTCGCGGTAACGATTGATATCCTTGTTCTTGACATATTTGAGCAATGCAGAACGGTTACCAACCATTTTCAGCAGCCCACGTCTGGAGGAATGATCCTTGGAGTGCGTTTTTAAGTGTTCGGTCAGTTCATTGATACGCGTCGTCAAAATCGCAATCTGCACTTCCGGCGAGCCCGTATCTTTGTCATTCAGCTTGTAATCGGCGATGACCTTGTCTTTTTTCTCTTTTGTCAACATACGTTAATAATGTCCTTTCACAACGTGTCTTCATGGGCTCAATGCCCATACCATATTTCCCAACTTTTTATCAAAAACGGCATTATACAGACTCAAATCCCGATTGCAATTGTTTTTTGCCCGTAATTTCCGATTTAAAATCACGGAAAAACGCCAAAATGGCAGTAGGCAGATATAATTTTCTTAAAAAATTGGAAATAGCAAGATAGTACATGCAGAAAAAGTACGAAGTGGACAAGAGTTAACCACTAATGAACACGAATTGTCGCTAATATTTTGGTGACCTGCACCCAATTCATAGTCCGTTCTCTATGCGAATTTCACGCTGTTTTGTTCTTGGCTGTATCGCGGGAGGTCAGTCGTAGGCTGGCCGGAAGCGATACAGCTTTCGGCGAATTCGACCGGTGTCAAGTCGCCCAGTGAACTGTGCGGTCAATGACCGTTGTAAACAGTCCAGAAGTTGCCATGCAACACTACGCACAAGTAACGGAAGCTGATATGAAGGAGGCGGCTAAAATGACCGTTCTGAATGACGCTGAAAACACGGTGCAAGAAAGGGTGCATAATCAGGTGCAACCCATGACAGAAACGTTCGGAAACTTCCCGCAAGAAAATCAAGAAATTCGATTTGACAATTCAATTAACCCTCACAATTTCCGAAACTTACCGGAAAAAACTGAACCTTGCTTAATTCAAGACAAGTTGTATCCATTGGGCCCGGCTGGACTCGAACCAGCGACCAATCGATTATGAGTCGATTGCTCTAACCAACTGAGCTACGGGCCCGGAAATCATATCAAAAATCAAAAAGAAAATATCAAAATTATGGAACTCGGCCTTCGGCCGAAACCAATACGATTCACTATTCACCCTTGACCCTTCACTAAAAACTATAAACTCGACGGGAGGCCAATCGTAGTGTAAACTGCCTGTTTTGTCAACCGTCATTTTGGGTTAAGAGTCGCGTTTTAGAATGAAAACAACATTTTTACCAACAACCGTTGAGGAAATGACCGCGCTGGGCTGGGACCGGGCAGACGTGATACTCATCACGGCCGACGCCTATGTGGACCATCCGTCGTTCGGTGTTGCTCTGATTGGACGATGGCTGACCTATCACGGCTATCGCGTTGCGATTCTTGACCAGCCGGACTGGAAAACGGTCGAACCGTTCCGCTCGCTGGGGCAGCCGCGTCTGTTCTGGGGCATCACCTCCGGCTGTATCGACTCACGCCTAAACATGTATGCCTCAATGGGGAATAAACGCAAAGAAGACCTCTACAGTCCCTCCGGCAAACTCGGCACCCGTCCCGACCGTCCACTGGCGGCCTACTCGGCACGGGCAAGGGAGGCTTACAAGGGTATTCCGATTGTCCTGGGCGGGTTGGAAGCTTCGCTGCGGCGGCTGGTGCATTATGATTACATCGAAGACAAACTCAAACGCTCCGTATTAGCCGATGCCAAGGCCGATTTGCTGGTGGACGGCATGGGAGAGCAGACGATTCTGGAAATTGCCCGCCGATTCGATGCCGGGAAGGCGATTGACGATATGACCGACATTCCGGGACTGGCGTACCGCGTCATTCGTGATGTGACGATTCCCGCCGGTGCAGTCGAGTTGCCGTCGCGTGAAACACTCGAAGCCGACCCCGAACAATTCATGACGTTTCAACTGGCCTATCAGAACGAAGCCCAGCCTTCCGGCAAGGCGGTTGCACAAGATCAAGGCCCCGGCCAGATTGTCGTCAACCCGCCCGCCGAGCCGATGAACGAGCAGGAACTGGATGTTCTCTATTCGCTGCCGTTCACGCGAATGTGGCATCCGAAATATAACAAGGCCGGTGGGGTTCCCGCACTTAAACCCGTGCAGTTCAGCATCACCACCCATCGCGGCTGTTTCGGCGGTTGCAGTTTTTGTGCCATCTACTTTCATCAGGGCAAACAGATTGCCAGCCGAAGCGAAAAATCCATCATCAGCGAACTCGACAGCATCATTCAGCACCCGCAATTCCGCGGGACGATTGAGGACATCGGCGGCCCGACTGCCAACATGTACGGCATGACCTGCACCGATGCACCAACGTGCAAACGCGACAGTTGCCTGTTCCCCAAACCCTGTCCGAAACTGCCGGCTTCACACAAGCAGGTTGTTTCGCTCCTGCGAAAAATTCTCACGTGGCAGAAACAGCAGAAGAAGAAAATTCATGTCTTTGTCGCCTCGGGCATTCGCCATGACCTGGCACTGCACAGCTCCGAATATGTGAATCTGCTCGCCGCCCATTTTGTCGGCGGCCATCTCAAGGTTGCGCCTGAACACACCTGCCCGCACGTCCTGGACATGATGCAAAAGCCCCATCACGAAACATTCGAGGCATTCGAAAAGCTGTTTGACGAAGCCACGAAAAAAGCAGGCAAGCAGCAATACCTTGTGCCGTACTTCATCAGTGCCCATCCCGGCTCAAGCGAGGAAGAAGCCGCCAAACTCACCGAGTATCTCGTCAATCGCAACTGGCGACCCCGCCAGGTCCAGGACTTTGTCCCCGTCCCGCTGGCTCTGGCGACGGCGATGTACGTCTCCGGCCTCTCGCCGAAGGGCAAACGTATCCACATCCCGCGCGGTCGCAGCGAAAAACGCCTGCAGGCGGCGATGCTGCAATATTACGACAAACGCAACTTCAAACTCATCGAAGGCTAT
>JADHXS010000028.1 GCA_016782835.1 Phycisphaerae bacterium
GTCATGTAAACGGCGATGCGTTTTTTCCAGTTCGGCCATTTTCTCACTTGATAACGAATAATCGTTCATGTAGTATTTATCGGACACAAGACAGTACGAATTGAAAAAACAGGATTTTTCAATCGGGAGCAGTATAGATACAATAAACGAAGGAAATGATCAGGATTAACAATGCGGCTGTAAGTGCCGCCGGAAGTGCTAAGGCGGGCAGCCTGCCTTCTGCATCAGAGCTGATTTCAAATACACCACCGATGGAGGTAAATACAAAAATGAGAAGTCCAATAACGAGGACACATCCCAGACAATTCGTGAAAAACCAGATCACCAGCAGTTTAAATTCCGGTCTCATTTCCATCAGCACGTCTTCGCCTTCCATTAATTTCACGGGGGACTCCTTTAGTCGGTTTTCAGCTTTTTCCAAATCACAAACGAATAGATGAGTGTGATGAGCGCTACAGACAATACGGGGGCCAGCACGAAAACGATTGCGTATTTAGGGAAGGCGGCGCCGATGAGGATAATGATTGCGGCGATGCGGAACAGAAGCCCGCCGAGTTTGTTCGTTTTCTGCCAGACGATTTCATTGCTCAGCGTCCACGGCGTGCGGATGCCGATGAACCAGTTGGGCTTGACGTGTGTCATGATGATGCCTGCGTAAAAAATCAGGCAGGCGATTCCGACGGGCATAAAGACGTTGGAGGGAATCTGAATGCCCAGATTCCACAGAATCATCCAGCCGTGCACCGCCAGCAGAAACAGATTGAGGATAATCACGAATCCCGCATAATAGCCGAAGAATTTTGCGATGTTTTTACGAAGCGGGTCAATCAGCAGGATTGAAAAAAATATGATTGTCTGAATAACCATAATCCCCGGCATCAGCCACAGGCAGACGGATTTGGACATCCAGCCGTCTACCTCCCCGCGTCCGTTCCAGTGCGAGGCCATGCGGTCAGGCAGTTTCGGGTACGCCAACAGGCTGATAACCAACGCCGCCAGAACGATCACAAGAATAAGAAAAAGCGTTATTTTTCGATTCATGGTTTACTCCTCTTTTTTGAGCACATAATAATACGGCTCCTGTCCGCGTAGCGTCACATCGCCGCTGACCCATTCATAAAATAGATAGGTTTGCCCGTCGATATTTCTCAAATAGTAAAAAGAAGGGCGTTTATCAAACGGTTCAATTTTGCCCTTTGTCCATTCCAACATCATTGGTTTTCTGTTTTCAGCCTGCCATCGAACTTCTCCGTTATCTTGAAATTCCAGAGACAACAAAAACAATTTTCCCTGCCAGGTTTTCCTTGCCGGGTTAAACTCGTCAATTGTTTTGACAAAGTCAACAGTCACCCATTTACCGAGAACTTGTTCATCTAATTCAAATTCAACCGTTTTTGAAACGGGTTCCGGCGGCGGTGTCTTTTTGGCGTTATAAATCATGTAACCGCCCACAGTCATCAACACAACAACAAACACAACGGCCAGAAATTCGTTGATGCCGAAGATGGCTTTCTTTGCGGCGGGGGCCTCTTCGCTCAGTAATTCCGCATACTCCTGGGGCGGGCCCATTTCGGTAATGATCTGCTGAAAAGCCTCCCATGTTCTCTGCTCCGGCGGCAAATCGGCATACTTGTTTTCCAGGTGCTCGGCAACATCACTTAGAATCTCCGCTGTTTTCGGCGAATCCACAGATGCCAATGCCTGTTCAACACATTTTAGATAATTCTGTTTGAGCTGGTGCCATTGTTGGTGTTCGGAGGTCATAAAAAGTCTCCTTTCCGGATGTGTTGGATGCTGTCAATCATCTGCTCCCAGTGGCTGTTCATATCGGCCAGTGTTGCGCCGCCGCTGTCGGTCAGCTTGAAATATTTTCGGGGCGGGCCGTCGGTGCTGGGCCGGGTTTCGCTTTCGACCAGCGCTTCCTGCTGGAGCCGGGCCAGAATCGGATAGACATTGCCTTCCCGAATCTTCAGCCCCTCGATTTTCCGCATCCGCTGCACCATTTCATAGCCATGACAGGCTCCGTGACTCAGCAGATTCAGAATCACAATGTCCAGCATCCCTTTTCGCAGTTGCGTCTGCCAATTATCAACATACATAGTTATTATCTCCTTATGCAGTATAATATATAACATTATAGTTATTAGTCAAGCCTTTATTTGGATTTGAATAAAAATTTTTAAAATTTTAAAAAAGTTATTGACTATTCAGTCGATAATGACTATATAGTCACTAATGGTTATGAACGTATCACAAGAAAACAGAGATGGAATTGTTAAAACGCCGAAAAAGGTTTTTAACAGGACTGAAAAGCGGGTTGCAAAGACAAAAAGAAAGCTTTTGAGTGCAGCCTTGGAGGTTTTCAGCGAGTATGGTGTTGACGCAACGACCATTGATGATATTACGCAACGGGCTGATTTGGGTAAAGGTACTTTTTACAGGCATTTCAGCGATAAAGCGGAAATTATGTCCTGTTTGGTCGAGCAGGCGATTGAAAAGTTGATTGATAAACTCCAGAAAGTGGAGTCGGCGACGACCATTGAAGAAGCACTGGAATATATTATTAACGTCCATTACCGCTTCTTTCTGGAACATCAGGAAGAATTTATTTTGCTGTTTCAGGGGCGGCTTTTTCTGAAACTGGATCGGCAGATCACCGAGCAGATGGAGGAGCCGTTCAACCTGTATTTTGAAGCAATTGAAAGTTTGCTGTCGCCTTATATGAGTGAAAAAATGGATCTATTACGGATTCGACGATTCGCCTGTGCTGTTGCAGGATTTGTGTTTGGTTTCTTTTCCTTCGCGATGATCGGCATGGAGCCGGAAGAAATCGAGACCAGTATCAAACCTCTGCGTCAGAGTTTTGTGAAAAGTCTGTCCGTTTTTTTGGTTCAATAAAACGAAATTTAGAAATTTACGAGATATAAAAGAAAGGGATGCTGAAATCATGGAGCAACACATTCACCCCGTCATTACGGAACTTACGGAAGAGCAGTCCTCTGAACCTCCCAGTACATTGAGGGCGGTTCAGGAACCGTCCTCCCCCAAAACAAACAATGAACCCCTTTGTAAGAAGCTGAGCCAGTGGAATGACTGGCAGTGGCAGATTCGCAACCGCATCCGGTCCCGAGAGCAGTTGGCCAAATATGTGCCGTCGCTTTCAGGGCGGCATGAGCTCCAGAAGGTCATCGAGAAGTACCCGATGGCGATCACGCCGTATTATGCCTCGATCATCCAGCAGGCGGACATGTCCGATCCGGTCTTTCGTATGAGTGTTCCGAGCATCCAGGAGATGTATGATCCGCCGTGTTTGACGGATGACCCGTTGGAGGAGCATCAGGATATGCCGGTGCCGGGATTGGTGCATCGTTATCGTGATCGCGCCCTGCTGATCGCGACGACGATGTGCTCGATGTACTGCCGGCACTGCACGCGCAAGCGTATTGCCGGAACGCGCGAGAATGCGATTTCAGCCCGCCGGTTACGCCAGGCGCAGGAATACCTGTTCAGTCATCCGGAGATCACCGATGTGATCGTTTCCGGCGGCGACCCATTGACCATGTCCGACGCGGCGATTGAAGCGGTGCTGAGCATGTTGCATTCAGTGCCGTCAGTGCAGGTCATTCGTATCGGAACCCGCGTTCCGGTAGTGCTGCCGATGCGTATTACTGACGACCTGGTCAACATTCTTAAGAAATATCATCCACTCTGGATTAACACGCACTTTAACCATCCCAATGAGCTGACCGAAGAGGCCCGAGCCGCGTGCGCGAAACTGGCCGATGCGGGGATCCCGCTGGGCAACCAGACGGTTCTGCTTCGCGGTGTCAATGATGACCCGCAGATCATTGAGCAGCTATGCCGGGGCTTAATCAGTACGCGTGTTCGTCCGTATTATATGTACCAGTGTGATTTGGTGCGTGGTGTCGAACATTTTCGCACATCGGTCCGTAAGGGCATGGAGATTATGGAATATCTTCGCGGCCGGGTCAGTGGAATTGCCATCCCGACATTTGTCGTGGATGCTCCGCATGGCGGCGGCAAGATACCGGTTTTGCCAACGTATGTTGTTTCGATGAGTCCGACGCATACGGTGCTGCGAAATTACGAGGGTTTGCTGGTTAGCTACCCGGAACCTGGAGTTGATATGGAACCGTCGATCGAAACGACCGTGAGTGAGCCGGGTGTGTGGGAACTGGCATCCGGCAAAGCCGATATGATTCAGCCGTTCCATACCCAGCGTATGGGACGCCGTGACAAAATCGTCGCCCAAAAAGGCTCGTCGCCGTCAGCCGATGATCTATTTGACGTGTAAGGTATCTGTCTAAAAAGAGACATTAAACAAAGAGTGTGTTATGATCCGAATCATGCGTGTCAACCGAACCGTGTTGCCGATTGAACATGAGCGTATCGCTCAGGTACAGGAGATTTTTCGCCAGAATTTTTCTTCAGTGGCCGACTATGCGGAAAAAATACCGGATTTGCTGGAGAACCCGATTAAGTACGGCTATACCACGGTGCTGTTGGTCAGTGAGGCATCGCTGGGGCGTGTGATGGGCTTTTCGCTGTTTATCTACTTTCCGAATGTCCGCAGCGCGGTGCTGGACTTCATGGCGGTTCGCCGGGATATTCATGGTACCGGCACGGGCAGTGTTTTGTACGAGGCCACACGCGAATATCTTAAAGAGATGAATTGTCATGGACTGTATCTGGAGGCATTGCCGGATGATTCGGGGGCCGTGAAAGATACCGCACTCTTGAAAGAAAATCAGCGGCGGCTTCGGTTCTATGAGACCTATGGTGTTCGCCCCATTGTCAATACGGCCTATGAAACCCCCATTGATGACTCACCGGCTCCGCATTTGCTCTATGATGATTTGGATCGCAATCAACCGTTGCGACGGTCTCAGTGCCGTGCGGTGATGCGAATGCTTCTAATCAAAAAATACAGTCATCTGGTTTCGCCGGAGTATATTGAACGGGTTGCCGAGTCGGTTACCGATGATCCGGTTAAGGTTCGCGATCCAAAGTATCTTAAGTTAGAAGTTCAAGTGGCACCCCAGCGTTATCGAGATCGTTTGGAAAAGGCCTTTGTCATGGTCTGCGGAACCGCTCATGAAGTACATCATGTTCAAGAGCGAGGATATGTTGAGCGTCCGGCCCGGGTCAAGGCGATTCAGGCCGCTCTTGGGAAAAGCACTTTTTTCGAGTCACAGGAGCCTAAACATTTTGGTCAGGAACATGTGCTTGCGGTTCACGATGCGGATTTTGTTCGTTACCTGAAGGCGGTTTGTTTGAAGTTACACAGCAAACGGCCGGTCTATCCGTATGTGTTTCCAATTCGCCGTCCCGAACGGCGGCCGCGTGATTTGGCGGTGCGTGCGGGTTACTATTGTATCGACACATTCACGCCGCTGGACCATAATGCCTATGATGCCGCCATGAGTGCTGTGGATGTCGCTTTGACGGCGGCCGAATATGTCCTTAACGGACGCAGTCTGGCCTATGCCCTGTGCAGGCCGCCCGGTCATCATGCGGAACGAAAATCATTTGGCGGTTTTTGTTATTTTAACAATACCGCGATTGCCGCCCAGTTTTTGTCACGTCATGGAAAAGTGGCGACGTTGGATATTGACTTCCATCATGGCAACGGTACACAGGATATTTTCTATAACCGCAATGATGTATTGACTGTTTCGGTTCACGGCCATCCTAATTTTGCTTACCCCTATTTTTCAGGGTTTGCCGATGAAGTCGGTCATGGTGCCGGACAGGGCTTTAATCACAATTATTGCCTTCAGGAAAATGCTGGAGCCGAAACCTATCTGGCGACGCTTGAAAAAGCATTGAAACAGATTCGAAAGTTTGCGCCGATGTTTTTTGTCGTCAGCTTGGGATTCGACACGATGAAGGGCGATCCGACCGGTTCGTTTGGATTGAAGCCGGAGACGATGAAGAAAATCGGGATTACGCTGGCCTCGATGAATCTGCCAACACTGATGGTGCAGGAGGGCGGGTATAGTCTGAGGAATCTAAAAACAGGATCGGTTGCTCTGTTTAATGGATTTGCGGATGTGATGCGTCAACAGGCAAAGAAAACTCTGAATCAGGAATCAAAAAAATGAAACCATTGGTAGGTTTGGTCTATGACCTGCGAAGTGAATATCTGGCAGAAGGATATTCAGAAGAGGAGGTCGCGGAGTTTGACTCTGATGAAACCGTTCAGCTTCTGCAGGAAGCAATTGAACGGTGTGGTTATCGCACAGAGCGAATCGGCCACGGTAAGTCGCTGAGCTTAAGACTGGCTGCCGGGCATCGCTGGGATATGATCTTCAATATTGCAGAGGGCATCGGAGGACGCTGCCGCGAATCCTACGTGCCGGCGATGCTGGAGATGTACGACATCCCCCATACGTTTTCGGATCCCCTGATCTGTGCGTTGACACTGGATAAAGCGATGGCCAAACAGTGGATAGCTCAGCATCGTTTGGCAACCCCTGCATTTGCGGTGATTGAAACGATGGATGATATCGATACCGTTAAACTGACCTATCCGCTGTTTGCTAAACCATTAGCCGAAGGAACAGGAAAAGGTGTTGACCAGAACTCGAAAATCGAAAATAAGACAAAACTTAAAGCTGTCTGTGCGGTGTTGCTGGGCCGTTACCATCAGCCGGTACTGGTAGAGGAGTTTTTACCGGGGCGTGAATTTACGGTCGGCATTCTCGGAACGGGCCGGGAAGCGTCCGTGCTGGGAACGATGGAAATTGAATTGGTCTCCAAAGGTGAACCGGCGATTTACTCATATCTGAACAAGGAAGAATGCGAGTCGCGTATTCACTATCATCCCCTGCTGGATGACCCTGCTCTGAAAGAAAAAGTCGAACAGCTTGCCCTGCGCTGCTATCAGGTCTTGCAGTGCCGGGACGCCGGTCGCGTGGATGTCCGCTGCGATGGCAGGGGCGAGCCTTGTTTTATCGAGGTTAATCCGCTGGCGGGGCTGCATCCGGAGCATTCGGATTTGCCGATGATAGCGACGCAGGAAGGGGTCAGTTACGATACACTGATCGGAACAATTTTGAAAAATGCATTTAAACGTGCCGGTGCCGGGAGCCAAATGACATGGAAAACATTCTGATTTTGCATAATACGTTTGGTCCGGCGGATGACCCGCTGTATGAAAGCCGGGCCGGAGTCATGGATCAGGTTCGTGCGGTCGTCCAGTCACTGGATGTGCTGGGCATCAGTAGTGAGGTGCTGGCGGTCGAAAATCTGCGGCATTTGACGCAGGTACTGGGGTCGCGCCGGGAGAATCTTATTTTTAATCTCGCCGAGGAATTTTTGTGCTCGATTGAGCAGGCCTGTTATGTGCCGGCGGTTTGCCGAGCATTCGGTAAGCACTGCACCGGCAACGACACACCCGCACTGCTTTTGTCACAGAATAAGATTTACGCCAAGGCTGTGCTGCGGGATGCGGGCTTGCCGTGCCCGGAGGGGGTTGTTGTTTACCCGCCGCAGAAAGGCGACTGGGAGAATTTATCGGCCGGTCGGTATATTTTTAAGCCGGCGTTTTGCGATGCCAGCGAAGGTATCACTGCCGAATCGGTTCTCTTATTGCCGGACGAACGGAAAAAGGCAGACGTTCTGATTGAAACACTGCATCGGCAATTTGCCCAGCCGGTGATTGTCGAGCGGTTTATTCCTGCGAGGGAACTGAATGTTTCGGTGATTGAGCGAAACGGAAAAGTTAACGTGCTGCCGCTGGCGGAAATTGATTTCAGCGCCTTTTCCCAGACACAGACCAAAATTGTGGATTACAATGCCAAGTGGCAAAAGGATTCATTCGGTTATAACAATACGCCCCGTAAAATTCCGGCGGATTTGCCGGTAGCCGTTTCCCGCCGGGTGGAATCACTGGCGGCGGCGGCGTTTAAGGCGATGGGCTGCCGGGATTATGCCCGTGTGGATTTTCGCCTGGATGAGAGCCTGAATCCGTTTATCCTTGAAGTCAATCCCAATCCGGATATTTCCCTGGATGCGGGATTTGCCGCGGCCCTGCAAGCGGCGGGAATGCCCTATGAGCGGTTTGTCTGGACGGTACTCACCAATACGCAGGATCGGCTGGCCGCCTCCCGCACAGCCGGCCCCACCGACAAAAAGGAAATACGATGCTGAAGACACCCGATGATGTTCACATTCGAAAAGCACAGGTTGCTGACCATCCCGTGGTAATCGATATTGTCAAGGCTACAAAATTTTTCTACCCGGTGGAAATTGAAGTGGCCTGTGAGGTGTTTGATGAAGCAGCCATGCAAAAGCCCGGCTGTAATTACCGTTCGTATGTGGCTCAAGTCCACGGCCAGGTTGCCGGCTGGATTTGTTTTGGCGCGACGCCGTGTACGCTGGGAACCTTTGATATCTATTGGATTGCTGTTGACCCTGCCCAGCAGCGAAACCGCATCGGGTCCCAATTGCTGGACTTTGCAGAAATGAAAATTCGTGAGCATAAAGGCCGGATGATCGTCATCGAAACCAGCAGTTCAAAAAAATTTCTGCCTACTCGAAATTTTTATGAGCGTAACGGTTATACACTTGCCGCCGAGGTTAAGGAATTCTACGCCCCGGGTGATGACAAGTGGATATTTCTCAAAAAGCTTCTTTATGAAGATTGATTCTCCCGCTTAGGATGTGCTGAAGTTTTTGCGCAGGGGCTGACAATTGCGGCATGGGTATCCCTGTGGGAATCCGTTGCCGGTATTTTACTGGAATGGCGGCCCCTGCGGGAAAATATTGCCCTCTGCAACCGCATTATCAGCGCCCCCGTCATCTGCCGCCATCTGCCCCAACAATAAACAGAACGGTTCCTGTCATGAATTGGCTCTGTCAAAGTCTTCTTTAGGTTGAGGCAGTCTCGCCTCCGAAGATATTCCAAAGCATCAACAGGTCGCGGGGATCGTGTCGTTGTATGCCGGGAGTTTAAAGACGTTGCAGTTCCAAAATGGTGCAAAAGCAGATAAAAAGCTGTATATTTTTACGAACTTTATTATAATGTCCGCTTACCATAATGATTCTTTAACACAAATACGGTATGAAAGCCGGAAATGTAATTATTTCCGGATAAAATAAATATGGAAGAATGTACAGAAAAATTAAGCCGCCGGACGCAGCGTGAAGAAGAGATTTACCGTATCTCCACACTGGTGGCGGGAAATTTTGAAATCCAGGAAGTGCTGGATCGTTTGGCCGAAGCAGCGGTCAAGGCCACCGGTACAACAGCCTGTTCGATTCGCCTCTTAGATACGGATATTGGTAAACTGACGATGCGCAGTACCTATGGTCTCAGCGAGGCGTACCGCAACAAAGGTCCCGTGACCAAAGAGGACCCCGTCATCAAGCAGGCCTTTGAAGGGGATGCCGTTGTCATCGACGACATGCGCGTTGACAGCCGGATTGTGTATCCGGAGGCCACGATGGCCGAAGGACTGATTAGCCAGTTGACGGTCGCGATGAAATTTAAGGACAAGCCCATCGGTGTGTTGCGTTTATACAGTCCCGAACCGGCTCGGTTTGACAAAGATACGATTCGGATTGCCCGTCTGGTTGCCAGTCAATGCGCTACGGCGATTATGAATGCCCGGCTGTACAACGAGGCGATTGAAGGGGCGCGCATGGCCGAACAACTGCGACTGGGAGCCGTCATTCAGCGGCGGATGATTCCCCAAAAGGCACCCTGCATGAACGGGCTGGATGTGGTGGCGATTTATGAACCGTGTTATCAGATTGGCGGCGATTTATATGATTTTCTCCAGATCGATGAACATACGCTAGTGACCGGGATTGCCGATGTCATCGGCAAAGGGATTCCCGCGGCAATCATGATGAGTATGTTTCGCGGTACGCTCAGGGCTTATACGGACGGCGGATACGGACGGCATACGATGCAGGAAATTATCCATAAACTCAACCGCGTAGCTTGCAACGAATGCCGGGACGGGGAGTTTATTACGTTCTTTATGGCCAACATCGACACCGAAAGCAATCAATTGATGTATTGCAGTTGCGGACATGAGCCGGGATTGCTGATTCGAGGGCGTACCATCACGGAGTTGGAGGAAGGCGGTTTGGTACTGGGTGTTATGCCTGAAACTGACTATCAAATAAAAACGATTCCGTTTCAACATGGTGATACGCTGCTGCTTTATACCGATGGACTGATCGATGCGATGAATTTTGACGGCAAAGTCTGGGGCAAGGATCGCTTAGTGGAGGTGTTGAAGAACTATCCCTGCGAGACGGCCGAGCAGCTCATCGGCACGATCCTGGGCTATCGCCGCCGTCACGTCGGGCTGGCCAATCAAACGGATGACACGAGCATCGTCGTCATCCGCCGGGATGACAATGCCAATACGCATGACGAAGACTGCACCTGTATAAATCAATGAATCCATGGATGATTACAATTGACGGGCCGGCCGGGGTCGGCAAAAGTACCGTTGCACGAATGCTCGCGCAAAAGCTGGGCGCGGTGTTTCTGGATACCGGTGCGACCTATCGGGCGGTAACATTGGCGGCAATGCAGGCGAACATCGATTTGACTAATCCGCTGGCCGTGCTGGAGGTCATGGACGACACGGAGTTTGCGTTCTTTCACGAAGATGATAAATTGAAGGTTGTCATCGATGGTCAGGATGCGACGATGACCCTTCGCCTGCCGCAGGTCACGGAAAAGGTCAAGTATATCGCCTCCCAGCCGAAGCTGCGTGCCGAGCTGGTTCGATTACAACAGGATTTCGCCGCGCAGTTTGAAAAAGTTGTCACCGAAGGACGCGACCAGGGAACGATTGTTTTTCCGAATGCTGAATTCAAATTCTTTCTGACGGCTGACCCGCAAGAACGGGCACACAGACGCCATGAGGAACTCAAAGCCGCCGGAAAAGAAGTGGACTTCGAAACGTTAAACCGACAGATTGTCGAGCGGGACGCCTCGGATATCAATCGAACGGTTGGGCCGTTAAAACCCGCTGCTGATGCGATTGTGATTGATACGACGACCATTGATGCACAAACCGTTGTCAATAAAATGCTGGGAATTATCAAGACGAAAGATAAATCTGATTAAGAATACAAAAATAAGATATCGCCTTTCGGCGAGGCTGTTTTGAATAGATTCCTCATCCCGATAAATCGGGATTCGGAATGACAGCGTGAGCAATTGGAATGACATTTATGGGTCGTATGGCTGAAGTAAAAAACAAAGACGGATTTTGTCGCCGGGTGTGGTATGAGATATGGCGGTTTATCTCGGTCGGGATTGTGCGGCTTTTGTATCGGGTCAGGGTGTATGGCAAAGAAAACATTCCGCGCGACGGAGCGGTTTTGGTGCTGAGCAGTCATCAGAGCTTTTTTGACCCGATGCTGTGTCAGGGCTGGCTGCGTCGGCCGTTTTATTATGTGCCGCGCGAGACGCTGTTTGTCGGTTTCTGGGGCTGGGCGATTGACTCGTTCTATACCATCCCGATCAATCAGGAGCAGGTCAGCTTAAAATCGATGCGGTCGATTATCGACGTACTCAAACGGGGGCATATCGTTTGCCTGTACCCGGAAGGGTCGCGCACCCTTGACGGCAAAATTGACGAGATTAAGCCGGGATTTTGTCTGCTGGCCCGCCGGAGTAAAGCGGCGATTGTGCCGATGGTGATTGACGGTATCTTCGAGCGCTGGCCGCGGACACAGAAATATCCCAAACCCGGCGGGCGGGTCGGTGTTATCTATGGAAAACCCATCCCGGCTGATTATATCGACCAACTCGGCGAAGAAGCCTTCATCACCAAGTTTAACCGTATCATGCAGACCCTCCACAATGACCTCCGCCAAAAAATGGAGCGGAAGCCGTTCAAGTATCCGAATAATTAAGGAAATTCAGAAAGAGTCCGTATAGATGAATGCAAGAGATTTCTTTGTGATTCTGGCAAGTTATGGGCTGGGGTGTTTGGTCACAGGATATTATCTTGTGCGATGGAGAACCCGGCAGGATATTCGAAATCTGGGCAGTGGGTCAGTCGGTGCGCGGAATGTTAACAGGATACTGGGACGTTGTGGGTTCTGGATTACGTTGACGGGAGATATACTCAAAGGAGCAATTGCTATTGCTGTGGGTCGCTGGCTGGGAACGTCGCCGACAGTAGCAATGTTGTCACTACTGGCAGTCGTGACCGGACATGTGTTTCCGATTCAATTACGATTTCACGGCGGCAAGGGAATCGCTGTTTCCCTGGGTGCTTTGGGTGTACTGGATTTCCGGATTGCTGCGGGGTGGATGTTCGCCTTTGCTGTGCTATTTCTATGCTCTCGACACTATATGCTCAGCGGTATAATCTCTATCCTTTTGATTCCCGTGATTGCGGCCGTTCTTGGCTGGCCGGCAATAACGCTTATTGGTCTTATTTTCTGGGTCGGACTGATTCTCTTCGCTCATCGCAAAAACATCGCTGATCTCTTTAAAGGCAAGATACCGCCGGATGCCGCCCCCGGTCCTCAGAGGAGAACCGAATAAATGCCTGTTTCGTACACATTCAAAATTGCTGCCGAAGCGTGGGAGTTTGAACAGATCAAGTCACTCAATTATGAAACCTTTGCCGAAGAGATTCCTCAGCACACCGTCAATCCCGAAAGAATCCTGACTGACATCTTTCACGATGAGAATACGTATCTGATTTGCGTACGTGACAAGCAGGTACTGGCGATGCTGGCAGTGCGAGACCGACGTCCCTTTTCGCTGGACAAAAAACTTGACAATCTCGACGCATATCTGTCGCCCGGCCATTCACTGTGCGAAGTGCGGCTTCTGGCGGCACGTAAATCTATCCGCAACAGCCGCATTATACGCGGCCTGATCGCGGAGACCGTTGCCTATTGTCTTCGGCAACACTACACGATGGCACTGATTAGCGGTGTTCTCGAACAGGTTAAGCTCTACACGCATCTCGGCTTTGTACCCTTCGGTCCGGTTGTCGGGACCCGGCTGGCTCGCTTCCAGCCAATGTACCTGACGATTGAAGCGCATACCGCATCGAAAACATCATTTATCCCCGGTGGCAGTGAACCCACCAATTGTCTTCCCGGGCCGGTGGCTGTTTCCGCATCCGTTCGCCAATCGCTGGCCGCGCCAATGCTCTCACATCGCAGCAGTGAGTATCTGCAATTGCATCACAATACGCAGGACCGCCTCAAACAACTCGTCGGTACCAAACACGTCCAGATTTTCACCGGCTCCGGCACGCTGGCCAATGAGGTGGTTGCTGGACAGCTTTCGCTTCTGCCGGGGAGAGGACTGATATTGTCCAACGGGGAATTCGGCGAACGGCTGATTCAGGAGGCGCGTTGTTTCGGTCTGACGTTTGAAGCCTTGTCGCTGCCGTGGGGGTATCCGTACGAAGAACGTCACATCCGCGAAACAATCTGCCAACTGCCCGAATTGCAATGGCTTTGGGCAGTCTACTCTGAATCGTCCACCGGAATGCTCAATGATCTTGACATGCTCAAGGCAGTCGCCAACGACTACGGACTGTATTTATGTCTGGATTGTATCAGCGCCATCGGCAATACCTCGGTGAACTTTCAGAATATCTATCTGGCCTCTGCGTGCAGTTCCAAGGGCCTGCGTTCAATTGCCGGGCTGGCCATAGTGTTTTACAACCATGCTCTGACGCCGCCGACCAAGCCACTTCCCATGTATCTGGATTTGTATGCATATGAAAAAGCAAATGGTGTGCCGTTTACAATTCCGTCCAATCTGGTGGGCGCACTGGCAACGGCCCTGAAGGAGTGCAATGTCCAACAGCGATTTTTGCACATCGCAAGCATCGACAACTGGTTACGAGGCCATCTGAACCGTTTGGGTTTAGTGCCCTTGGTTGCTGGACACGGAGCCTGTCCCGGTATCATCACCCTTCCACTGAAAAAACCGCTGTGTTCTAAGGAAGTTGGTAACGGTCTCAAAGATGCCGGATTTTTGATCAACTATGAAAGCCGCTACCTGCTCGAACGCAACTGGATCCAAATTTGCCTGATGAGCGGAATCTCAAAGCCCCGCCTCCGCGCTTTTCTTGAGGTATTAGAGCAAATCATTTCCTCGTGGCCTCCCAAAAACGCTTTGAGCCGGCAAATTCTTCCTTTATAATAGAGTAATAAGAATACAGGAAAATAATTAATGAAAGTTTTAGTAGCTGAAAAATGCGGGTTTTGTCCCGGCGTGCGGAATGCCATCAATCTGGCGGAGAAGACGCTGGAGCAGGAAAAAGAAGTTTCCAGCCTGGGGCACATCATTCATAATGAAGATGTTGTTTCTCAGCTTTCCGAAGACGGTCTGAAAACCATTGATTCGATTGACGCGGTCGAGTCCGGTACGGTTCTGATTCGTTCTCACGGGGCAACCCAGGACGAACTCGACAAAATCAACCTAAAAGGTCTTAAAATAGTTGATGCGACCTGTGTACTGGTGAAGCGCGTTCAAAAAATTGCCCGGCAACTTCACGAAGAAGGCTATAAGGTCGTCATTATTGGTGACAAAAACCATCCAGAAATCAAGGCAGTTGTTGGATTTTCGCAGGATGTGGAAGTGGTCGCCACTCCCGAAGATTTGGATAAGCTCAGTAAAAATAGCAAGTTAGGTGTTATCTGTCAAACCACCCAAAGTCTGGGTCATTTTGCGGAAATGATAGCCGCGATTGCCGAACGGGGCTTTTCGGAGATGAAAATAATCAACACGCTTTGTCGGGAAACGATGGAGCGGCAGACCGCGGCGGTCAAACTCTGCCGGCAGGTGGACATCATGTTCGTTTTGGGCGGCCTTCACAGCGCTAATACGCGGAAACTGGCGGAATTATGCAAAAAACACAATTTGCAAACATATCATTTGCAAAACTGGAACGAACTTGATACAACATTACTTTGCGGTAAGGTCACCGCAGGCGTAACGGCCGGGGCGTCGACGCCGGATGCGGTCATTGAGGAGTTTGTCTATAACCTGGAACGTTATTAGAGTGGCACGGGCTTCGGATCCCGAGTAAACACGGCCAAGATGGCCGTGCCACGTACAGAAGTAAACGAAGGCATTGGCTGCGTGGGCCAATGCATTATTTTTTATGAACCTTTTATAGAGGTTAGTGCTGAATGCGTAAATGTGGGGCGCATCAGTACGGGCAATAGACTCCACAGGAGATTTAACATGGTAGATAGAAATATAGTTAACAAGTTGGGTCTGTCCAACGAGCAAATCGAAGAGGAAATCAACTCATTTTTCACCTCTGAACACAAACAACTGCTGGAACAAGAACTTCAAAAAACCGTCGAAGCATTAGTCCCCGGTACGATTGTCAAAGGTCGTATTGTCACGCAGCTCGGTAACGATGTCATTGTGGAACTGGGACTCAAGAGCGAAGGCATTGTGGATGCTTCTGAATTTGATGATCCACAAGAGGTTGTTCCCGGCAAAGAGATTGAAGTTCTTTTGGAAGAGATGGACGCGGAAAACGGTATTTTGCTGAGCAAGCGCAAAGCCGATCGTATTCGCGGCTGGGAAACCGTTATCTCTAACAATGCCGAAGGCGATGTGGTTAAAGGGATTGTCAGCCGTCGTATCAAGGGCGGTCTTCTGGTCGATATCGGCGTGCCGGTCTTTTTGCCGGCGTCGCAGGTTGATATTCGCAAACCCGGCGACATCAGCCGGTTCATCGGCCGTGAGATCGAGTGCAAAATTCTCAAAATCGATACCGAAAATCATAATATTGTTGTATCCCGTCGAAAACTCATCGAAGAGGACCGTCAAGCCAGCAAGGAAAAAATTCTTACCGAAATCGAAGTGGGTCAGATTCGCAAGGGAATCGTCAAGAATATCGCCGACTTTGGCGTTTTCGTGGATCTGGGAGGCCTGGACGGCCTGCTGCATATTTCCGACCTGAGTTGGGGCCGTATTTCGCATCCGTCCGAACTGGTCGAACTGGACCAGGAAATCGAATGCATGGTGATTGGTGTCGACAAAAACAACGAAAAAATTTCACTGGGTCTCAAGCAGAAAGCCGCAAGCCCCTGGGAAGACGTCGAAGCCAAATATCCTGTCGGGAAAACCGTCAAGGGCACGGTTGTCAATATTATGAACTATGGTGCGTTTGTGCGGCTTGAGGAGGGCATCGAAGGTCTGATTCATATCAGCGAAATGAGCTGGACCAAGCGGATTGCGCACCCGGCCGATATCCTGACTCTGAACGAAGAAGTCGAAGTCATGGTACTGGATGTCAACAAGGACAAACAGGAAATCTCCTTGGGTCTCAAACAGCTTGAAACCAATCCGTGGAGCGTGGCGGGCCAGAAATATCCTCCGGGAACCGTGGTCACCACGAAAATTACCAGTCTGACCAATTACGGTGCCTTTGTTGAAATCGAACCGGGGATTGACGGTTTGATTCATATCTCTGATTTGAGCTGGACGAAGAAATATAACCATCCCGGTGAAACCCTTCAAAAAGGCCAGGATATCAAGTGCGTGGTGCTCGAAGTGGACGAAGAAAAACATCGGGTTTCGCTGGGCATCAAACAATTGACCGAAGACCCGTGGGTTCGTGCCATTCCGGAAAAATATATTCCGGGCCAGATTGTCAAAGGGACTGTGACCAAGCTGACCAATTTTGGTGTGTTTGTTGAATTGGAGCCGGACTTAGAGGGTTTGCTCCATATTTCCGAATTGTCGGATGAAAAAGTGGATTCCCCTCAGGATGTGGTCAAGATAGGCGAAGAGGTCGAAGTGAAGATTCTGCGGGTGGATGTCGATGCTCGCAAAATCGGACTGAGCCTGCGTCGTGTCCAGTGGGCCGCTGAGGACAAGGCCGCCGAAGAACATGCGCATGCTGCCCCTGTCGAAGAGGTGACTGAACCGGAAGAAGCACCGCAACGGCGCGGCGGCCTGGATGGTTCTTTAATGCCGGATTCTCTGAATATTCAAATGCCGGGTAAAGATTCCGAAGAATAAGCCCTATAACTGCTTTTTCAGGCATGAAATAGTGGGTTTTGCCCCTTATTTTGGACGCAGGGTTTTGAGATTAAGGTTAACCTGCGACCGGAAGAAGTCGATATACTCCGCAAGGCATACGGTCTAACAACAGTATGCCCTGCGACCCGATTTAAACGGGTCTGTTGTGAGAATAAATAAAATGACACACGACAGGAGTGAATGATATGGCTTTTGATGTAACCATCAAGGAATACCTGGAAGAGATAGATGAGGCCCCGTTATTGACATGGGACCAGGAAAAGGCTTATGCCGCGGCTGTTCTTGAGGAAAATGACCCTTGTGCTCGTGAACAGCTTATTCGCAGCAATCTTCGCTTGGTTGTCAACATTGCCAAGAAGTTTTCCGGGCGGGGCATGACGTTGGGAGATTTGATAGAAGAAGGCAATTTAGGTCTTCTTCGAGCAGTGGATACGTTTGACCCGGAGCATGGCGTCCGATTCAGTACGTATTCGGCATGGTGGATTAAACAGTCGATTAAACGGGCTATTTTAAATAATTCGGCGCCGATTCATATTCCGACCTATATGGTCGAGTTGATTAACCAATGGCGGCAAGTCTATGCGGAAATGGAATCCCGGCTGTGCCGGACGGTGAGTCTGGAAGAGATGGCCGATGCCATGAAAGTGCCGATTCGCAAGGCCCGAGCGATACAGGAAATCGTTTCGGTGGTCGATGCCGGTTTCCAGCATAATTCGACCGATCAAAACGCCGGACTTGACGAGGCGATAGAAGATGATAGAATTTCTACACCCGAAGAAAGCCTGGACTCCAATGAGGAACTGCTTAAAGCACTGGAATTACTGGATGGGATAGAATCGCGACAGGCAGAGGTATTGCGGCTTCGGTTTGGCCTGAACGGTCAGAACCCGCTGACACTGAAAGAAATCGGCAAAAAACTGGGACTGACGCGCGAGCGTGTCCGTCAGTTACAAAGAGACGCCCTTGCCCAGCTCAATGAGTTGCTAACGACCTGAGTTAGGAAAAGACATAGAATGTGTCCGAAAGGCGGGGATTTTTAAAATTGCCGCCTTTTTTATTGTTTATTAGGAAGGGAGAACGGTGGATTTAAAATCGTATATTCGAAGTATTCCGGATTTTCCGACGCCAGGGATTTTGTTTCGAGACATTACGCCGTTATTGGCAAATCCCGAGGCGTTGAGCCGGGCGATTGAAATTTTGGCTGAACCGTTTAAAGATAAAGGCATTGATATTGTTGCGGCGGTTGAAGCCCGTGGGTTTATCTTCGGTTCAGCTGTAGCGAAGACATTGGGCGCCGGGTTTGTGCCGATTCGCAAAAAAGGGAAACTGCCGTTTGAAACACATTCGGTCAGTTATGGCCTTGAATATGGCAAAGATGTTGTTGAGGTTCATACCGATGCGGTCCAGCGCGGCACAAACGTCCTGATGGTGGACGACCTGCTGGCGACCGGCGGCACCATGGCCGCGGCGTGTGAACTCATCGAAATGCTCGGCGGTGATATTATCGGGTTAACGTTTTTGATCGAGTTGGCGGATTTATGCGGCCGAGAAAAACTTAAAAAATACACTATTCATTCAACGCTTTCCTATTAATTTTATGAATCAGTCCATACAAACATTGGATGTTAAGATTCCGGCACTTGATGAATCGAACTACGCGATTACCATTGGCCGGGATTTTCTTGCGGACATCTGGACGTACATTCGCGCACAATGGCCCAAGTGCATGCCCTTTATTGTGACCGATGCCGAATTGGTCAAAGCCGGACATCTAAAGACATTGTTGGGTTCCGAAAAAGTGCCGACCTATGTGATTGACCCGCCGGGAGAGACATCAAAGCATATCCGGACGGTGGTTGCAATTATCGAGACGATGGAGAAACATTTTTTCGGCCGCGATAGTCTCATTATCGCACTCGGCGGCGGAACGGTCGGTGATATTGCCGGATTTGCCGCGGCGATATTTAAACGCGGCGTTCCCGTGGTTCAGATTCCAACCACCACGGTGTCTCAGGCGGATTCAAGCGTGGGCGGCAAAACCGGAGTGGACAGCTCCATCAGCAAGAATGCATTTGGCGCATTCTGGCAGCCCGCGGCGGTCTATATTGATGTGGGCACGCTTTCAACGCTTGATGACCGCCAGTTCCGGGCCGGGCTGGTCGAATCGGTCAAGCACGCAGCAATTGCCGATGCAGACTACTTTGCGTTTCTGGAGCAAAATATCGATGCGATATGCCAAAAGGATATGTCCATGCTGGAGCATATCGCATTGACCAATTGCAGAATCAAAGCATCCGTGGTTGGCGAAGACCCGACTGAAAAGAACAAACGCCGGATTTTAAATTACGGCCATACGATGGGACACGCCGTTGAGTCCGCCAGTGAGTTTAAGCTGCTGCATGGCGAATCGGTGGCAATCGGAATGATTGCGGCCGGCAAAATCGAAGCCGCACTGGGATGGGTCCGCGATGACCGACTGGAGCGGATTGAATCCCTGCTGGAAAAACTTAGGATGCCAACGCGAATCCCGGCTGAATTGCAAAAGAATACCCTGCTCGAATTGCTCCGCACGGACAAAAAGGCCATCGGTCGATGGCCCCGTTTTATCCTGCTTGAATCACTCGGAACAACCCTGTGCCAGGATGGTCAGTGGGCACATAAAGTGTCTCAAGACATTGTTGAACAATGTCTTGAACAGATATATTAAATGTTGTCATTAGTGGAACGGGAGATGCTATGTACAGAGAAGAAATTAAAGTTCTGGATTGTACAATTCGCGATGGCGGATTGATTAACAACCACTATTTCACGGACGAGTTTGTCCGGGCGCTTTATAAGGCGGTCAGTGATGCCGGTGTGGATTATATGGAAATGGGCTACCGCAGCAGCCGTCAGGTGGCTCCGCCCGCTGAATACGGTGCGTGGAAGTATTGTGACGATGACAAAATCAGCGCGATCATCGACGGCATCGAATCCGATGTTAAAATCAGCATTATGGTCGATGCCCATCGTGTACTGGAACAGGAATTCAAGCCGGTGGATGAAAGTCCCGTGGATATGATTCGGATTGCAACGTATGTCAAGGATGTTGATAAGGCCATTACCTTGTGTGAGAAAGTGCATGACCTGGGTTACGAAACAACAATCAATATTATGGCGATTTCGCGGGAGAATGAGTTTGACCTCATCGAAGCGCTGGACCAGCTTGCCAAAACGCCGGTCGAAACTGTTTATGTGGTGGATAGTTTCGGCTATTTTTTCAGCGAACAGATACATTACATGGTTAAAATGTATCAGGAACATATGCCCGGCAAACGGATTGGCATTCACTGTCACAATAACCAGCAGTTGGGTTTTGCCAATACGGTCGAAGCCATCCGCAAAGGCGCTAATCTGGTCGACGGTTCCCTGTACGGTATCGGCCGGGGGGCCGGCAATTGCCCGCTGGAACTGATTATGGGATTTTTGAAAAATCCGAAATTCGACATGGAGCCGATTTTAAGAGTCATCCAGGATTATATGATTCCAATGCGTGAAGAAATTGAATGGGGGTATATGATTCCGTACGCGATTACAGGCATCCTGAACCAGCATCCGCGGGCGGCGATCCGAATGCGAAAGACCAAAGATAAGGACAAATATGCCGAGTTTTATAATGATATCCGCAGCGACCTGGATGTCGCCGACTAACACGGGAGACTCATGCGATATAGTCAGACGTTGATACCAACCATAAAGGAAGTACCCGCAGACGCCGAGATTATCAGTCACCAGTTGATGCTTCGCGCGGGACTGATGCGCAAACTGGCAAGCGGGACATATATTTATCTGCCGGCCGGACAGCGGATGCTGAATAAGGTAATACAGATTGTCCGTAAAGAAATGAACCGCGCCGGTGCACAGGAAATCACCATGCCGGTGATTCAGCCGCTGGAATTGTGGCAAAAGACAGGGCGTGATATAGATTATGGCGAAACGCTCGGCACGTTCATCGACCGGCACGGCAGAGGCAATGTACTGTCACCGACAGCCGAAGAAGGTTTTACCTTTCTGGCCTCCAATGAGATCAATTCCTACAAACAGCTTCCGATGAATCTGTACCAGATTAACACAAAGTACCGCGATGAATTCCGTCCGCGATTTGGCGTGCTGCGGTCACGCGAGTTTATCATGAAGGATGCCTACAGCTTTCACGCCGACGAAGAATGTCTGCACAAAACCTATATGCAAATGTATGACGCCTATTGCCGGATCTTTGAGCGGTGCGGTTTGGAGTATGTGATCGTCTTAGCCGAGTCCGGCGAGATGGGCGGTTCCGGCTCGCATCAGTTTACCGTCCCCTGCGATAATGGTGAAGACGTCATCGTTTATACCGAAGACGACAAGCAGGCATGGAATCTCGAAAAGGCTCCGGCGGATGCGTTGCCGAAACAGCCCGCCGTCGAAGCCGCCCCTGCCAAAAATGTTCACACACCGAACACCGGAAAAATCGAAGAGGTGTGCGCGTTTTTGAAGCTGAAACCTTGTCAACTCATTAAAACCCTGATTTATAGAAACGGTGACGATGTGATGCTTGCCTTGGTTCGCGGCGACCATGAGGCCAATCCCGAAAAATTGACCCGGCTGATGGATGGTGCCCGATTGGACATGGCCGAAGAGGCCGACATCGTAAAACTGACCGGTGCGGCGGTCGGATTTGCCGGGCCGGTAGGCCTATGCGATAAAGTCAGTAAGGTTTTCATCGATCACGGCGTGGCGGCGATGGCTGTCGGAGCCACCGGCGCCAACAAGACCGATTATCATACACTGAACGTCGTACCGGGGCGGGATTTTCCGCTGGAAGGCGAGAATATTCAGATTGCCGACATTCGCAATGCCGTCGAGGGCGATACCTACGACGGCAAAAAGCTGCTGTTCAAGCGCGGCATCGAAGTCGGCCAGGTGTTTAAACTGGGCGATAAATACAGCAAAAAACTGGGCGCTAATTTTCTCGATGCCGACGGCAAACAAAAGAGCTGCCTGATGGGTTGCTACGGCATTGGGATTAACCGTATCATTGCCTCCGCTATCGAAAACGGGCACGATGAACACGGCATGATTTTACCCATCACAATCGCGCCGTGGGAAGTGATTGTCACGCCCGCGGGTAAGGAAGAGGACGTCATGGCCGCGGCCGAAACAATTTATCGCCAGTTGCAGACCGCGGGAGTCGAAGTGTTAATCGACGACCGCGATGCCCGCGGCGGCGTCAAATTCAAAGATGCGGATCTCTTGGGAATTCCGATTCGTGTCACGGTCGGCAAAAAAACTTTAGCTGAAGGACTCGTTGAGTTCAAACTCCGTACCGAATCCGATCGCAGCACCTTGCCGCTGAACACCGCCGCCCAAAAGGTTGCCGAAACAGTCAAAGACATGAAAGCCAAACTCAACCAGCCCAAAGCGTAAACGTAGTTGCGGCCTGAAAGGCCAAAATAATTTAGCCCAGCCCAACGGGCTTGGGAAGATTGTTGTATAGAATACGTCGCCCTGTAAGGGCAGTATAATTACACATTTTCGTATGTTGCCCCTTCAGGGCGAAAATGTTTGTCATGATTAAATACCCAGGGCGTCGCCTTGGGCTATGTCATATTAGCCCTTCGGGCATTTTTATTGATATGCAAAGATGATGTGGGACGTACAGGACATTTTGCCGGTTAAACTGATTGTGGGGATATTGGCGTGCGACGAGCGGGCTTTAAAAGCGTCCCATGAGCCGTTGGTTGATGCGTACGGTCCGGCGGATTTGGTCAGCGACGTGTATCCGTTTGACATGACGGAATATTACGTTGACGAGGCCGGGCCGAACATGGTGCGGCAGTTTCTTGCCTTTGAAAATCTCATCGACCCCGGCAGGCTGGCAGCGATTAAACACGAAACCAATCACGCCGAGCAGAAGCTGGCAAAGCAGTTGGATACCCCGTTTCCCCGCCCGGTCAATCTCGACCCCGGTTTTATTGAACCGTCCAAGCTGGTGCTGGCCTCGACCAAGAATTTCGCCCATCGTATCTACATTGGCGACCACATGTACGCCGAGGTTACGATGACGTACAACAAGGGCAAATGGGAAATGTTTCCTTTTACATTTCCCGATTACAAGAGCGGACGGTATAATGATTTTCTAAATAAAGTTCGCCAGCGCGTCGTCCAACAGCAGCGCGCCTTGAAAAAGTAGGGTGGGCCGTGCCCACGCGGAATCAATTTCAGGAGACAGTGTTATTCGCCATTTAACGATAGCCATGATTGCCTTGCCCATTGCGGCGTTTGTATGCAGCGCGTTTTTGACCGCCTGTGTCAAACGCTGGTCGGTGAAGACCAATTT